>CAYOFC010000010.1:23414-24026 GCA_964403265.1 uncultured Tissierella sp.
TCATACTTGGTTTTAAAGTTAATAGATAATAGTGTAGCTAAGAAAGATGATATAGTTCTTACTATTTCAAAAATTATTTCTAGGTAAAATATTTTTATCAGGTGGGGTTAGACTCCACCTGAAAATATCTGCACTTATGTAAGGAGTGAAAACTTGGAGGATAAAGCTGCAGTAATAACAAGATTAAGAAGAATAGAAGGTCAGGTAAAAGGAATACAAAAGATGGTTGACGAAGAAAAGTTCTGTGGAGATATTTTAACTCAAATAGCAGCTGCTAGAGCTGCTCTGAATAATGCAGGTGGGCTAATATTAGAAAACTATATGAAAAACTGTATCAAGAACTATATAGATGGATCTTCAGAAGAAGATGATATAGATAAATTAATCGAGATACTTCTTAAGTATTCTAAGCAAAACTAATTTCCCTTTCTATTGAAATGCCGTAGTGATCTAGAAAAAATGGTAGAGACTATTATACCTATTGCTATGGCAGCAGCCACAAAGAAAGTCTCTGTGCCGCTTATAGCAGCTTGAGAATAATCTTTTTGAACTAAATGAAGCATTGTATAATACATGCCAGCACCAGGTACCAGGGATACTATTCCAGGGGTA
>CAYOFC010000011.1:0-23345 GCA_964403265.1 uncultured Tissierella sp.
GTGTAAAAGAGTGTAATGTTCTCAAAAGTGTTATTTGTAAATTCGAGATTACAAGCATCCATTACTAATTTATTAAATCCGTCTGGAGCTTCGTCCAACTCATCCTTACTTTTATCTATTGCGGTTACCTGTAATTGATATATCTTACCAATAACCCCTTCTCCCCCACCACCTATGTCAAGGATTGAGCCATTTATCTCCTTGTCTAAAACTATATTAACCATTACATAGTCCCTCCTAGTAATATTTGATTATGAAATCCATATTGCACACTTTCTCAATTAATCTTTATAAAAAAATATATTAATATTTAAATATCTTAATGGATTGTAACTCTTTTAATTACTCTTTAAAAAGCTATCTATCCCAGACTCCCCTATAATCTTTATGCCATTTTTACTAAGTAACTCTGCTGTATACCCATTTCCTTTGACTAGTCTCCCAGAAAATGTACCATCATATATTTCTCCAAAACCACATGATGGGCTTCGTTCTTTTAGTATTGCATATTTACAATTATATAATTCAGCTAAATGTAGGGTTTCATTAGCACCTCTAGTAAAGTTTTGACTTACGTCTTCGCCTTTTCTATTGATAACCTTTTCATCTATAATTTCTGCCGGTTCCCTTGGGGTTTGCAGTCCTCCATATACTTCAGGACATACTGGTATCAAATTATATCTTTCTTTCAATTGATCAATTTGGTCAATTAATTTTCCACCCCCATCATATCTACAATTTACCCCTAATAAACAAGCGCTAATTAATATATTCATAAATTCCCTCCTAATCTACTATTTTATCTATTTATCTTGCAAATATATATCTCCCTTTAAAACTATAATCGCATCACCTATTACTTCTAATCTTTCTTCATCCCTAATTTTTAGATTAAGTTTTCCACCTCTATTGGAGGCTTGGTATGCTATAAATTGTTTTTTATTTAGTATATCTGTCCAGTATTTTGCCAATACAGTGTGTACTGAGCCTGTCACTGGGTCTTCATTGATTCCTGCCCATGGATTAAAATATCGTGATAAGAAGTCATATTTATTGGTATTGTTAGTAGTAATAGCTACTCCCTTAATATCCTCTTTGAACTTAAGACTTTTCATTTGATTAAAATCAGGATTTAGATTAAGTATTTGCTCCTCACTATCTACCCTTATTATTACTTTTCTAGTAGTCTTTCCAACCTTAGCATCCATATATTTATCTATACCTAGAGCTAATAGTAAATCCGCTGACAAGTCAATATCTTCGTACTCATCTAAAGGCATATCTATACCTATTCCTCCCTTGGATTTTTTAGCTATAAGTTTGCCGCTTTTTGTCTCAAAAATTATTTCGTCGGATTCAATTTTAAACACATCAAATAATACTTTAGCAGCCCCTATAGTGCCATGACCACAAAGTGGTACTTCTACCTCTGGTGTGAACCATCTTAATGAATAAATATCCGATTCTTTATTAGTAGGCAACACAAAGGCAGTTTCAGAAAGGTTCATTTCTGCTGCAACTAATTTCATTTGTTCTTCTGAAATTTCCTCATCTAAAATGCATACTGCTGCTGGGTTTCCTTTGAAAGGCTCATCTGTAAATACATCTATTTGGTAAATTTTTAATGTCTTCATCATTTTCCTACTTTCATGGTTTTTTTAACTTAGTTTTATAATCTCTTGCCCTTTACTTAAAAGGTAATAGGTTCCACCAATCTTTTTAACAAAGAAATAACACTCCAAGCTGCAAGACTGCTAGACTTTGGATTATCTGGAGAAGGAATGGATTCTATCTCTACTGTCACCTTAACCGTGTTTCCTACAAGCTTGATACTATGTTTATTGCTTTTCATTTCTGGGATACTTCGTATAGTTATGTTTGTATTGTCTACACCTCTAGTTGCCAAAGCTGTGGCTACTGCTACATTTACATTTTTAGGAAATACTTCTATAGCTTCTTTGGCAGTCCCAGAAAATACTTCTTCTATATGCTCCTGGGAAAGAGCTCGTCCTTCTAAAAATGGTGCTCCATTAAGGGAATTTGGTGACTTTTCAGTTGTAATACCTACTGTCACATCTTCCATTAACATAGCCGAGTTTAATACATCAAAACCTCCCACTGCTCCTGATGTTAAATGCACCCGACAATTATTTTCTCTGGCTGTTTGTGCTGCTTTTTTATAGAATCCATCGTCGGCAAAAGCTCCCACTGACAATACTATAAGGCTTATACCATTTTCTAATATTTCAATGGCACTATCCCTAACAACATTCGGTGTTGCTCCTTCTATAATGTAATCAGGTTTATCTAGGATCATCTCATTTAACCTATTGTATGCCTTACAGTTGGTTTCATTTGCTAGCTTTCGTGCGTTGTCTATTTTGCCACTTAAAATTCCTACTATCTCGTAATCTTCATGAAGTTCCTGTGCTATATATTTTCCTATGATACTAGCAAGAGATCCACTTCCTATAATCCCTAATCTATATTTTCTCATTTTATCTCTCCTTAATTTATTGTTGTTCAATTTTATCCTTAATCCAATCTGCAAGCATCAGCTCCATATCAGCTTCACCTTTGACAGGATAGCTTTCATATAGCTTTTTTAGCTCTTTATAATATTCTAGTGCCTTTGCTTTGTCTTCGTTGTAAAAAGCCTCATAGGCCATCAATAGTCTTTTCTTACCTATCATAAACTTGGCTGCTTTAATGTATTTTTTAAGCTGCTGGTTATATAATCTATCTATAAATCCCTTATTACATTCTCCTACCAACTCCAAGAACATTCGCTCACAATTAATCTCATATGTATATAGAGGTACTAACTCACTAAAATATGGAACAAATGAATCAATACATTTTCTCGCGCTATCAAGGTCCATATTGTCCAAATGCCAATTATATTCCATCAGCCTAATTCCAGTGTTCAAAGGATTGGCTATATTTGAACCTTCTTTTAGTTTAAATATACTATAATCCATGTCCTTAATTCGGATACCATTACTTAATAATCCATTTACCCTTAATTGTAAATAAAAACCCCTTCTAGCTTCTTCGTCCTTCAGTATAGATATTACATTGTATGCATCATTGGCAATACCACTTATTTTAAAAGGTATTCCATTTGTTAATGCTGCAAAGATACCTGCTAAACCAAATAAAACGAGGATTATATTTAGCGGAAAAGTCATTTCTTTTATAAATATTACAGATAAAATACTAATAACTGATACTATAAGATTCATTATAACTCCACCAAAATTATAGATTACAAAGGGATATTTGCCATCCTTTAGCTCTGGTGGCATCATTAGACACTGACCCGCTGTTCCAGGTATATTGTATTTTTTAAATTTAAACTTGCCATCTTCCTTTATAATTGTAAAGGAACCCACTCTAAAGGATACAAATGAATATCCTGTAGCTAATCCAAATACTAGGTGTCCCGCTTCATGAATGATGATATGAAACAGATATAATAAAACTAAGGCTGATAATATAAGACATACATTAAAAAAATATGTAATTAAATTATCACTACTAACTATTATCCCATCAAAATACTTAGCAGACAAATATCCTATAAAAAAACCTAATAATAAACAAGTTATTATAAATATGATAAAATTAAAGACTTTCTTAGTAAATTTACTTCTCTTTTTAAACTTATTTTTGTTTACTATTTCAATTACCCCCTCTATAGTCATGCTCTACTTACTTAATTTGATAATGTAACTACTACTATCTCTGGACGATTAAATATTCGAACAGGCATCAAACTGTTGCCTAGCCCCCTACTTACATACATAGTCGACCTCTTAATTGAATGAGAGCCATTGGTATATTTGGGAAAGAAACCTTGGTCAGGGGCAACTATACCTCCTATGCCAGGAATTCTTACCTGTCCTCCATGGGCATGCCCTGAAAAAATCATGTCAATATTTTCCCTTGAATATATATCAATTAAATCTGGTCTATGAGATAGTAAAATCTGAAATACACTGTCATGACTCATTGCTTTAAGTGATTTTTCTAAATTAGATGTGTCCCTTTCCTCTCGGTAGCTGGAAGTAAGAAATGCTGGATCTCTTAAACCTAATATTTCTATTTTATCATTATTTCTAACTAATTCTATCTTAGAATCCTCAAGAACAACTACACCTTGGCTAATTAGTTCCTTGCGGATATTGTCATATTCTCCCGACCAGGCTTCATGATTTCCTGGAACATAATATATTGGTGCAATTTCTTTAGCACCTTCAATAAATAATAAGGATGTATCCAGATCATACCTCCTTCTATCTATCAAATCCCCTGTGATTACTATAATATCAGGTGAGGCTGAATTTATCTTTTTTAAAATATATTCCTGATTATTACCAAATAGTTTATTATGTAAGTCTGAGATATGGACAATTTTAAAGCTATTGAACTCATCAGGTATCTTTTGATTATTATAATTGAAATTAGATATTACAATATGGTTGTTTTGCCATATGCAAAATATTATTATAGATATGGTTATCATAATTATATACATTGATTTTTTTTGCCCCTTATATTTCATTTTCTAGCACTCCCTATTATGATTATCGAGGTAATCTAATATAATTTTACTTCACTATTCTTATCTAAGTCAAATATTTTTATAGATGATATCTAATACTGGTATTCATAAAACATTCCCTTTCAAAATTTATGCATAAAAAAACTAGCACACATATCCTATGCTAGTCAGTAAATAATTAGTCAATTTATTAGTTTAAGGTTTTAATATTTCATTCCATTCTACTAACCGTGTATGGTTTCCACTAATGTTATCAAAAGTAACATTATCAAATTTGCTTAATTCTTCTCTTACCTTCTTTGACATCATTTGTACATCTCTATTTTTTGTTGCTGAAGTACCCCTTATACTCTCATATAAGGATCCATCATTAATTACAATGATAATCTCATCATTTCTATGTTTTTCTAAACTTTTTAATAATTCTATAGTTGCCACATGTCCAACAATTGCTGGTTTCATATAGTCCATTGCTATGGAATCTGAATATATTTTTTCTTCATTTTTGTAAACACGATATCTGATTTCTATCGGTTCCCCTTCATAAGGTGTAGAAATCCACATCAAATAAGCCTTAATCATTAAATAACCTCCATAATATTATTATCTATTTTACCCTACCAACAATTCCACTTTCAAGTAAAACCTTTATACCGTGAGGATGTGTTGGAGAATTGGTTAAGATTCTTTTAACCACACCCTTTGTAAGGGTATCACTTCCTTGATGCTGCTTTTGAACAACCATGACAGTATCGCCTATATTGATATTACTTCTTTTAGTACCATCCATTACTATATCATATCCTTTTTATTATTAAACCTGCACCATATCATATGTATATCTGCATTATCAATTAATTATATACTAAGTGTATCCATTTTGATAGTTTCTTTTGTAAATTATATAATAAATATTAAATTACAAATATTATATTGTCCCTCATTGCTTAAATTATGACTATTCTTAAAAACTTTAGGTAATCATTTTAAATCTTTTCAAAAAAAGAAACGTTAGACAAACTCTTTATCAGTTGTCTAACGTCTTAAATCTAAAAAACACTTAAACTACTCCTTAATCTATTCAGCTGTTATTACTTCAGCATTTAATGCTTCTTTAGGTATTTTAAAATCTTTGGCAGTGTTTATATTACTTACATCCATAGTCACGTTTATTTTCATGGTTTCTAACATAGCCAATTCCTCCTCAGGAATCTCAAGAGATTCGCTCATTGATTTCAACATATCTACCATTAATGAACTTAAATCCATCTCATACCTTGAAATCTCTCCTATTGATTCATCTACATATATTAGGAAAGTAATATCATCTAGGTTAGCAATCATATCCAATACCATTAAATCTTCATCGCTGCTAGTGGCAGAAAGCATATTCATATACTCACCCATAAACTCATTATAGGTTTCAAAGGATGTTGTAACTTCATATTTCCCTAATGTTTTTTCACCAACTATCTTATTTCCAAGATATTTAATATTTTTTATGGATTGTTCATTTAATTCTTTATTCAATTCCTTATTTAACTCATTGTCTAGGAGTTCTGAGAACATTTCATTTTCTTCAGATGTTTTTAGCCAAGTTATGGCTCCATTTTCGTCATAAGTGCCAACGTAAGTTGATATGATGTTCTTTTCTACTAACATATACATTTCCATCAAAGGTTGGCTCATTTGATCGCCAAACATGTCTATGACCATATTTGAAGTCGCCTTCAATTTCATAGGATTCATAAATGCAGTTGCATTCATTTCCATAATCATATTCATTTCACTTAAGCTCCCATCCATACCTGGAATAGGCATAACCATATTCATTGTCATTGACATATCATAATTATCCCAATCATAACTTTTTGCATATGCATTTAAGATTGTTGCCCTAGCATCTGCTACTGTGGATAGGATATTTACTGTCTGAGTTTCTTGATTCCATTGAACTTCTGAACCAAATGACTCAACAACAGCTCTTATAGGTAGGTATACTCTTCCATCTTTGTTAATTGATTCTGTATCAGTCTCTATCAGTTCACCGTTTACTAATATATGGCTTTTCCCTACTGGAATTTCTACTACAATATCACCTTTTTTAAGTATTGCTGTTTCTGTTTCAGCATTCCACTCAACTTCTACACCATATGCCTCCATAGTTAATCTTACAGGTACTAGGGTCCTATAATTTTTATCGATAAAAGGAACCCCTGAGTCCTCTGTAAATTCAATCCTAGTAGAATCAATATTTACAGCAGGTCCGCCTTCTGCAAGTGACATAGTAGGAAATACTACCATGGCTAAAATAAGTATAAATGATAAAATCCTTTTTTTCATCTTATTTCCTCCTTAAAACATTTTATTTATAAGCAATAGATACTTACTAACTACTATTTATAATCATACCCAAATCAGTGTACATCTAATACTATTAATTGACCTTTATTATATGTTATGATATATTGCATAAATTTGCAAGAAACTTTGAGATATTTTTATCACTTTCGTATATTTTTCTATTTATATATTAATAAAAAAGGTACTAGAACTATATCTAATACCCTTAATTAACTGATTTTAAGTAAGCCACATCATAAGTATTTTGCATTGTGACTTTCTCTACTTTATCAAATTTATCTTTCAATTTTTTTATGTCATTCTTAACTTCTACAACATCATCCGAAATAGATTTTAATGAACTTGAGTGTAAGCTATTGATATTCTCTTGCCCTTTAATTATTCTATCAACTCCCCGATCATTTTGCTCTTTATGGGCTGTTTGAACCTCTGCAACTATCTGTATTTTCTTTTCAATATCATCTAGCTTTATAGAATTGTTTCCTACTTCCGATTTAATATTTCCTACTTCTGATTTAATGTTTCCTACATCTGATTTAATGTTTCCTACTTCTGATTTAATATTTCCTACTTCCGATTTAATGTTTCCTATTTCTGATTTAATATTTTCTACTTCTGATTTAATGTTTCCTACATCTGATTTAATATTTCCTACATCTGATTTAATATTTCCTACTTTTGATTTAATGTTTCCTACTTCCGATTTAATATTTCCTACTTCTGATTCAAGTCTTGTTTGCCCTTCTAGTAGCTTTGTAAGCATATCTTTCAGTTCCGTATCCATACTATACACCACCCTTTTTCTTGATTATAGCACAGTGCCATTTAGAATAATAGTATTAAAAATACCCTTTTTATATGTTAACATATAAAAAGGGTTTAAATTATTTTACTCTTCTTCTGGCATCTCCCAGTTGTGGAAAACCTCCTGAACATCATCGTTATCTTCAAGCATATCTATTAACTTTTCCATATTCTTTACATCATCTGGACTAGTTAGCTCTACTGTTGTTTGTGGGATATAGGAAAGTTCTGCCATTGCAAACTGGTAGCCTGCATCTGCTAAGCCATCTCTCACCTTGTTAAAATCTTCAGTAGCAGTTGTTATTTCAAAGCCCTCTTCTTCAGCCTCAAAGTCTTCTGCACCTAGCTCTATTGCCAGCATTGTTAGTTCATCTTCATCGATTGAATCTTCTCTTTCTATTGCTATAATTCCTTTTCTATCAAACATGAAGGTAACTGAACCTGATGTTCCTAAGTTTCCCCCACATTTATCAAAGGCATGTCTTATTTCTGGTGCTGTTCTGTTTCTATTATCTGTTAGACACTCAACAAAAACAGCAATTCCTGATGGTCCATAGCCCTCGTAGATGATTTCTTCAAAATTATCTGCGCCTAGTTCCCCCGCACCTTTTTTGATAGCTCTTTCTATATTATCATTAGGCATATTTTCAGCTTTCGCTTTTTCTATGGCCGCTTTAAGTGCTGGGTTATAGTCAGGGTCTGATCCACCTTCTTTTGCTGCCACCATGATATATCTACCTAGTTTGGTAAATATTTTACCTCTTTTGGCATCTTCTTTCCCCTTTTTATTTTTAATATTATTCCACTTGGAATGTCCTGCCATTAAATTTCACTCTCCTTATAATCATAACCTATATATAATAACACAGCTTTATATTTATTTCATCTAATTTTTATTTAACTTAAAAATAGGTGGATACTCCCGTTTATGGCTACTCTTTTTATACATATTTTGAATTTTCATCTTGGTATTTTCATCTGCATCCCCAGTTTGAATAAATTCGTCCAATACTTGATAGCTAAATCCCATCTCATCTTCATCAGTCTGATTACTCCACAGTCCAGCTGAAGGCACTTTACTAATAATTATTTCAGGTATGTCTAAATACTTGGCTAGCTCCCAAATTTCCGTCTTAACAAACTCAGCCAAGGGAAGTAAGTCCACTCCACTATCTCCATGCTTTGTAAAATATCCCACTGTAAATTCAGATTTATTACTTGGACCTGCAACCAGATAGTTGAGATTTTGAGCATAATAATATAGCGTGGTCATTCTAAGTCTTGGTTTAATATTTGCTATTGCAAGTTTCTTTTCATCTATTTTAAAGGTATTCATCATAGTATCGAATGTAGAAGTTAAATCGATTTTTTCAGTCTCTAAGTCCAAAGCTTTAGCGACTAGCAAAGCATGTTCTTCATCTACTGGGTCACTATGACAAGGCATAATTATGCCTAGAGAATTAGATGGAAAGGCAAGTTTTGCAACTCCAGCCATTACCGCGGAATCAACACCACCACTTAATCCAAATACTAAACCTTTTGAACCAGCAGCACTTACCCTCTCTTTAAGCCAGGCTACCATTTCATCAACAATAAATTGGATATTACTCATTTAAAAACCTCCAAATATTATATATGTATATCTTGTTATCAATATGGTGAAATTAATACCGATGCATTCTTTACAATTATAACATAAAGGAGCTCTATATGGACAATAATAAATACAAATTAATAGCTATCGGAGTTGTAGCTGGGTTAATCAACGGGCTTTTTGGGTCTGGAGGTGGAACCATTGTAGTTCCATCTCTTGTTTTTTTACTTAATTTACAGGATTATAAGGCCCATGCTACTGCTATTCCAATCATTTTACCATTATCCATTATCAGTGCAATTGTATATCTATTTAATAATAAGATTCCCCTTGATATTTCCTTATTCGTTGTAATAGGCGGACTTATGGGGAGTTATGTAGGTGCTAAGTTTTTAAATAAGATTCCAGTGAAGTACTTACGAAAAATTTTCGGCGGTGTAATTATATATACTGCCATAAGGATGATATGGAAATGAAATTGATTTTAATAGGTTTTTTATCAGGAATTATCAGTGGTATGGGTATAGGTGGCGGGACAATTTTGATTCCTTCTTTGGTTTTGTTCAGTGGATTATCCCAAATACAAGCTCAAGGGATAAATCTAATAGTATTCTTGCCAATTTCTATTGTGGCAATTATAACTCACAAGAAAGAAGGTAATATAGAATCAAAATTCATAAAACCAATTATCATCGGTGGAGTTATTAGTGCTTTAATAGGATCTTTAATTGCTGTTAAAATAAATGAAGATCTCCTCAGGAAGTTTTTCGGTATATTTCTTATGATTATTGGATTGTTTGAATTCTTTAAAAAGGAAAAAGAATAGGTTATTATCCTATTCTTTTCCTTTTAAAATTGCATATATACAGTTTTTAACATATTTAAACTCTAATTCATCAGCTTTTTGTGTAATATCATCATCATGACTTCCTGGTTGAAAAAAGATGTATTCTATTCCCAGTTCTTTAGCTTCATCTAATGTGTTCATGCCATGTCTAGGAGCTACTACCATATCTACTACATCTACATTTTTTGGGAGTTCTTTTAGATTATGGTATATCTTTTCTCCTTCAATTTCATCATAATTTGGATTTACCCCATAAACTTCATATCCATGTTTTTGAAGTGTCCTCCAAATTTTGTAGCCAAATCTATCCTTCTTTGCTGTTACACCAACTACAGCCCAAATTTTCTTTTCTACTACTTCATCTATATTTTTACCTAAATCCATTTGATCACCTTTTCTAATATAATAGCATATTTACTTCTTGATATATTAGTATAACCCTGACTTTTGGGTCTATACTTTTAATTACTTTAATCTTTTCCCATTTAAAATTGGTAGATGTAACAAGCCTAGTTCTTCTATTTCTAAATTACCACTAGATAAATCTGTAATGGCTTTTATAAACTCAAGGGCTTCCCGATTATCTACACAAATTGTAATATTTACACTGCTATCAAATGTTGTATCGTCTACCATATACTCATTTACCAATAGATGGTTCTCTATTTTTCCATAAAGAGTGTAGTCTAGTTTTATCTTTAACTTTTGATGGACTACCATTTCAACTATCTTGGCTGCTTCTAAACCAATCTTTGCTCCCTTGGTATATGCCCTAATTAGACCACCGCCACCTAATTTTATGCCACCAAAATATCTAGTAACAACCACTACAACATTTCTAAGATCTTCTTTTTTTATTACCTCTAAAGCAGGAATGCCTGCTGTTCCAGATGGTTCCCCATCATCATTAAATCTCTGAATATTAGAGTTTTCTCCCACTACATAGGCACTTACATTATGGGTAGCATCCCTATGCTTGGCTTTGATTTCATCTATAAATTTTAAGGCTTCCTCTTCCGAATCTATGGGACTAGCGTATCCAATAAATTTCGACTTGTTAATAATTACCTCATCTTCACCAAAGGTAAATACCGTTCGATAATTATCTTTCATTTAGTGTTCTTCCTTTCAAAATCCAATAAAACATAAAGGGAATCCATTCCCTATTATTTTAAGCTAATGTAAGCTTACTTTTGTATTCTTTATAATCTAAAAATCTTTTATATGATAAGGACACTAGGGATTTATCTTGACTATAAGTAATTAACTCTATAGCCTCTTCTATTGGATAAAATCCACCTTCTAAAAATCCTTCTTCTCCATTGATTTTATATTCTTCATTCTCAGATTCCATAATGAACCAAATGATTTTGTTACTTACAGCTGCATTTCTAGTTATAGAAAAGAATTCATAAGCAGTTTCACCAGCTGATGAAACTATTTGAGCATCTACCCCTGCCTCGTACTGTACTCTTTCTACAGCCGTCTCTGGTGGAATACTATTCTTTTGAATTTTTCCCTTTGGTAGTACCCACTCATTTTTCTCATTTTTTAGTATCAATACCTTATCATCTTTAAAAACTACACCACCTGCACAATTTCTAATAATCATTGGTATCATCTCCTATATATTTGATTTTATAAAAATTAATTAACTATATAATCCTTATACCTACCTAAATCAATATTGTTGATTGATAGATTTAGATAGGTGCCATCTTCTTCATGACGTAAATTTTGAATTTCATAATTAGTCATTAAATAATTTAGTATAGATTGATCATTATAAGGGATTCTCATAAGAACATATCTATATTCTTGTGGTAATTTATCTTGTATCAGCTCTTTTAATTCGTCTATATTTACATCACTTTTAGCAGAGATAAATATTTTATCTTCAATTAGTTTATTATCATATATTAGGTTTTCTACATCTATTTTGTCCATTTTATTAAATACTGTAATCATCGGCTTATTTAGAACATCTAAGTCCTTTAATATATCCATAGTTGTCTTAATTTGAATATCTATATCCTTATTTGATGCATCTACTACATGAAGTAACATATCTGCATAGCTTGTTTCTTCTAAAGTACCTTTAAAGGCTTCTATTAAATGAGTAGGTAGTTTAGAGACAAATCCTACAGTATCTGTCAGCAAATATCCTTGTCCATTGGGCAATTTGCCACGTCTTAAGGAAGTATCTAGTGTTGCGAATAGCATGTCTTTGACAAATACTTGCTTACTGACTTCTTCATCATCATTATCCATTAGTTTGTTTAATAAAGTCGATTTACCCGCATTGGTATAGCCTACAAGTGCTACTATTGGAAGATTGGAATCCACCCTTTTCTTTCTCTTTATATCCCTATTAGCCTCTACCTCTTTAAGCTGTTTTTCTATATTGTTGATTTCCTTTAAAATATGCCTTCTATCTGTTTCTAATTTTTGCTCACCAGGTCCCCTAGTACCTATACCCCCACCCTCTCTAGATAAGTAGTCCCTCATTCCAACTAGTCTAGGTAGACGATATTTTAGCTGAGCCAACTTTACTTGCAGCTTTCCTTCCTTTGACGTTGCCCTATTGGCGAAAATATCCAATATTAGATTGGTCCTGTCAACTATTTTTTTTTCAATCATCTTTTCCAAGTTTCTAATTTGCGCTCCTGATAGTTCATCATTAAAAACAACGGAATCGATATCTAATTCCTCACAGTATAGTCTTATCTCTTCAGCCTTACCTTTACCTATAAAATGTGCAGCGTTAATAGCATCTCTCTTTTGAACTAGGCGGGAGATCACTACACCACCTGCTGCTTGGACTAACTCCTGCAATTCATCTAATGAAACCTCTATTTCGATAGGATCCTTATCTAATTCCACACCTACTATTAAGACCCTCTCAAATTCTTTATTTTCCTTATTCAATATATCACCATCCATTTGATAGTATATTTTACTTTATTATACCACTAATCCATAGTATTATCTAATTGAATATGAAGAATATGTAAAGTATATTTTTCTATTACAATTTTTGTTATTATATTGTAATCTTTATATGGTATTAAGTTTGTTAACATTATAATAAAACTATGTTATAATTAAATATGTTCTAGGCCTTTAGAATTTTTAAGGAGGAAAAAATGTCTGAAAATAACAATGAAGAAAAAAAGAGAAAGAAAAAGAAAAAAAATAAATTAAATTTTGCAAAAGGATTTAAGATAACTATCATAGTATTATTAATTCTAACGATTTTAGCGGGTGGAGCTGTAGCTGGTATGGTTATATCCATAATCAAAGATGCTCCAGAAATAAACCCTGCGGATATTAATTCATCTTTAGACCACACTTCATTTATATATGATAATAGTGGTAATCTACTTGAAAAAATAGATGCAGCGGAAATAAGAACTTATGTCAGCTTGGAAACAATGCCACAGCATCTTATAGATGCTTTTATAGCAATTGAAGATGAAAGGTTCTACGATCATCATGGAGTTGACCCAAAAGGTATAGTTGGTTCAATGTTGGAAAACTTTAAAGCGGGTGGAATTGTTCGTGGTGCTAGTACTATTACACAACAATTGGTCAAACAAGTATATCTAACCCCTGATAAGCTTTGGTCAAGAAAGATTCAAGAAGCCTACTTATCCTTACAGATAGAGAGAGTTCTCCATAAAGATCAAATAATTGAAGCATACTTAAATAGAAACTTCTTTGGTCAAAATGCCTATGGAGTTCAAGAAGCTGCACAAACATATTTTTCTAAAGACGTAGGAGAACTTACAATAGCAGAATCAGCTCTATTGGCAGGGGTAGTCAAAGGTGCCAATATTTATCAACCATTTATGCGAGTGAGGCCAGATGATTATAACTCAAATACTCAATATAAAGTTGGAGAAGCTGATATATTAGGCCAAAGATATATTTTGGTATTCAACCAAACATCTGTAGATAGACAAAAAATAGTTCTAAATAAAATGCTTGAGCTTGGTAATATAACCCAAGCAGAATATAATGCGGCCTTAGGAGAAGATATTAAAGCGGCTTTGAAACCAGGACAAAAGAAAATGACAGATATTACATCTTACTTTACGGATTATGCAAAGACTGAGACTATCAATCTTCTGGTAGACAAACTTGGCTATAGTAAAGAAGATGCTGAGGAAGAATTATTTACTGGTGGATTAAGTATTTATACTACTATAGATGTAAATATGCAAAAAGAGCTTGAAAATGTATATGAAAACTTTATAGAAATATTAGTTGGTAATACTGACAATGTTAAAGGCCCTGTTCTAGTTGATTGGACTGTTAATAAATCAGGTAATGTAATTGATGATAAAGGATCTTTAGTTTATTACCGTCAAGATAATCTTTTAAATGAAGATTATGATTTAGTTATTGAAAATGGTGCATTTGAGATATTAGATAATGGTAATATAAAAATCAACAGTAAAAAGTTAACTATTTATCCTAAACATATAGATGTTGCCGATTATTATAGAATTGATGAGAAGAAAAACATGGTTTCACATACTGTGGGTTCAATTGTAATTCCAGAAGATGAATTTAGCGTTGGTGAAAATAAGGAACTTCTAATAAGTAAGACTTATTTAGATAATAATAGTGACTTCTATAGAATTGATGAAAATGGAAACTTAATTATAAGCAACTCATATTTTTATCGTTCTGTAGATGGAATTGTACAACCACAGTCTGCATCAGTTGTTATAGACTATAGATCTGGTCATATAAAGGCTATAGTTGGTGGTAGGGACGTAGATGGTAACAGGATATTAAATAGGGCTACTGACTCCCAAAGACAGCCTGGTTCCACTATCAAACCATTAACAGTATATCTACCAGCTCTTGATAATGGATTTACTGCTGCATCAGCTATAGATGATATACCATATTCTGATTCCGCAACATCATGGAACCCAAGAAACTGGTATACAGGATATAGAGGTATCAATACATTAAGAAAGTCCTTAGAACAATCAATAAATATTAATGCTATAAAAACTGTTGAATCAGTTGGAATAAAAACTGTAATGTCTTATTTAGAAAAGATGGGCATTATAGATACAGAAAATCCTCAATCTGATAGTATAGTCACTAGGGAAGAAAATGGAAGTACTAATGACGAAAACCTATCAGCATTGGCACTTGGAGGAATGACTAAAGGATTGACCCCTCTTGAAGTAACAGCAGCTTATGGAGCTATAGCGAATAATGGTGTCTATGTTGAGCCAATTGCAGTCACTAAAGTTTTAGATAAAGATGGTAATCTTTTAATAGATAATACACCTAAGCAAACAACAGTTGTATCACCACAAGTAGCTTACGTACTTGGTGATATTATGAGAACTACTGTCACTGAGGGTTTGGCTAGTAGAGCTAAGATATCTAATATGGCAGTAGCTGGTAAAACTGGTACTACACAACATAATGCAGATATTTGGTTTGTTGGTTATACACCTTATTATGTTTCAGGTGTATGGATAGGTAATGACTCACCAAAGATAACTCTATCAAGAAGTAGTAGTACAGCAGCACAGCTTTGGCAACATATCAATACAAAAGTCCACCAAGATCTGGAAGGTGTAAATAGTTTTCAAAGGCCTGAGGGAATTGTTTCAGCAAGTGTATGTACACAATCTGGTCTACTTCCTACACCACTTTGTACACAGGACTCAAGACATGTTGTTAGGACAGAGATATTTGCCCAGGGTACAGTTCCAAAGGCTTATTGCGATGTCCATGTTGAGGTTATTGTAGATAGTGCTAATGGAAAGATTGCAAATGAGTACTGCCCGACAGATAATTTGCAAACAAGGGTATTTATTCAACGTACACCTCCATATATACCAGAAAACTACGGCGGTGTAGTGCCTGGTGACTTCGAGCATAATGTTCCGACAGAAATATGTAATGAACATGATGAAAATACATCTATAGTAGATGATCTTGAAGATATATTCCAATGGCCATGGTTTGATTGGGATAATGAAGATGATGCCAATGGAGATAATGAAAATAATGGTGATAGTATTGATGATACAACACCATTAGACCCAGCAGACAATGATTAAATTGACAAAAGACTAAGGATCTTCCTTAGTCTTTTGTTTTTGGATTAAATATTACTGCCATTAAATATCCAAATAATATTGCAGCCGCAATACCACCAGCAGCCGATTCTAGTCCTCCTGAAAATGCTCCTAAAAAACCCTTAGATTTGGCACCTTCCATGGCACCTTTAGCTAATGAATATCCAAATCCAGATATGGGGATTTGGGCGCCTGCACCTCCATATTTCACTAAGGGCTCATACAGTCCAAGTCCTCCTAATATTACTCCTGCCGTTAAAAAAGAAACTAATATGTGGGCAGGAGTTAGCTTTGTTCTATCTAAAATTATTTGACCAATGACACAAATTGCTCCACCTACTATAAATGCTTTTATATAATCCATTATTTTATCACCCTATTCATTGTTTATATCTATTGTTACTGCATGGCCAATAGAAGGAATGGATTCTCCTTGTTGAGTAATAATAGGAGAGTGTAATGCTCCAGTAGACATGAACAATACTCTTTTAAATCTTCCCTTTTTCATTTCCTTAAGTACATATCCATTAAACACTACTGCAGAACAAGCACAACCACTTCCACCAGCATGAGTATCCTGAGCTTTTGGATTAAATATTTCTACACCGCAGTCAGTATATACACCCCCTAAATCATAGCCCTTTTCTTTCATCATATCCATGACTATGGATTTCCCAACAATCCCCAAATCCCCAGTTATAATTAAATCATAATCACTAGGCATATATCCTGTGTCTTCAAAATGGTTTATTAATGTATCCATAGCTGCAGGAGCCATTGCTGCACCCATATTTGCAACATCAGTTATACCAGGATCTATGATTCTACCAGGGGTTACATAAGTGATATATGGCCCTGATCCATATGCTGAAAGAACTGTAGCACCAGCGCCTGTAACTGTCCATTGTGCTGAAAATGTCCTTTGTGCAGCATACTCTAATGGGAACCTGAACTGTCTTTCAGCTGTACTGAAATGACTTGAGGTGGCGCAAACTACCTTATCTGCAAAACCTCCATCTACTAACATGGAGCCAAGAGATAGTGATTCTGTCATAGTAGAGCAAGCGCCATATAATCCAAAAAAAGGTATAGCTAACTCCCTGGCCGAATACCCTGTTGCTACAATCTGATTCAATAGATCACCAGCTATTAGTAAATCTATATCCTTGAGACTTAATCCAGCACTATCTATAGCTGCCCTAATTGCCTCCTCTTGAATTTTGCACTCTGCCTTCTCCCAGGAATCCTGCCCCCATATGTCATCTTCCAAAATTAAATCAAAATAATCCTTCAGTGGCCCTTCACCTTCCTTAGGACCAACAATACTATAATTACTCATTATTGTTGGGGGGTTTAATAGTTTAATTGTTTGATTGCCAACTTTTTTTAATGGCATAAGATCACCTATCCTTTAAATAAAATACTCAATAAACCGACGATTATCGAGCTGCCAATACCATAAACTAAAACTGGGCCAGCAATAATAAACATTTTAGATGCAACTCCAAAAATAAATCCTTCCCTTTTATATTCCATTGCAGGAGCCACTATGGAGTTAGCAAATCCAGTTATAGGCACAGCAGCACCAGCTCCACCGACTTTACCAATTTTGTCGTATACCCCTAAACCTGTTAATAAGGCTCCCAGGAATATCATAAATATTGAAGTAGCCATACCAGCCAGTTCCTCATTATATCCATGACTTGACAGATAATTGTTAACAAACTGACCTATTGTACAAATACCACCACCAACAAGGAAGGCTAGAACCATGTTTTTACCATAGGTTGGTTTAGGTACTTTCTTATCTGCGTATTTTCCGTAATCCTTTTTATTTAAATTATCCACCTTCATACCTCATTTCTATTTAAATATTAGCCAATAGCATAATGAACCTGCTACTTTGCCAAATAACAAAGCATAAACTATAATCTTTAAATCATCTTTAATCTTTAATTTTTTTGACATTACGGGAATAACATTTAACACTTCAGCCAGTGCAGAGGAGAATATTCCTATAAATATGCCGAATATCAGGCCAATCAACCCTACAACTATATTGCTTAATTCAATATTGATATCAAAGAAATATACTATTGTAAAGACTATAACACCAAGGGTAAATGCATTTTGATATAAAATCTTATACTGGTGAGTTCTACTTATTTGAATTAGTCTAGGTATAATCCCTAATAGTGAAATAAAAGCTGCTATAGCCCCTCCAACAATTAAACCAGCGCCTAAACCTATTATAACCATTAGAACACTTATCATATCGATCACTCTTTGCTAGATTTATCTATATCATTTAAAATAAATTCTTCCATTTCCTTATCATAAGAAAAAAGTTCTATTTCCATAGGCCCAGGCTCTTTTCTCCTTCTTGGATTCCTGCTTATTATTCTGCTAAAAAAGAGTATGGCTCCTAAACCCAAGCCTATTGAATACGGCACAGTCATTATTAGTGGATTTGACTCTTGCTTTCCAGTAAGTACATGGTATATAATCTCCAAAGATTCATCCATATCAACGTCTGTATGAAAGTTCATTATAGTAATACCTGCACCAAAAAACAATAATATAAAGATAGCCGTTACCTTTGCAAAACGCAAAAAATTATTGGGCTTAACCCTCTCTTTTATTTCCACTAGAACTTCACTTTCACCAATAACCTCTATATCTAGATTAGAAGTTTTATCAAGTAATTTTTCAATTATATAAATACTGCTCATACTTATCCAATCCTCTACATCATTGGTTTTATAAATGATTGTATTTTCCACCTTATCTTTGATCCCTTTATCATCACAACAAACTTCTGCAATATCCTTAACTAAAATTTTGTAATTTTTTTCAACAGTTGCCTTAGACTTCACTAATAAATATATCTTTATATTAGCCATGATAAATGTTATCCCCTATACAATTATTTACCAAGGTTGCTCTTTTAGGTGCTTCCTGATTTGTAGATTCTTCATTATAGTTAAGGATTATATATAGAGTGATTAGGATAAGAATTGATAGTACAAATATTTTCTTGACATTTTTTTGAATTTCCAAAATATCACCTCATCTAATTATAGTATCTACAATAATTGTTATTTAATTCAGCATAAAATGTAATTATTCAAAATCTAAATAATGATGGAAAAAGCATCAACTATGCTTTTTCCATCATTATTCTCATATCCTCAATTATTCTTTTTTCTATTCTTGAAACTTGAACTTGAGATATTCCTAACTCTTTTGCTACCTCAGTTTGAGTTTTATCCCTATAATATCTTAGGAAAATTACCTGCCTATCTCTTGGCTGCAGCTTGTTTAGTATATCTTTAAGGAAAATATTGTCCAATACACTCTCTTGATCATCAGTATCTAAACTAATCTTATCTATTAAATATAAAGGGGCACCATCATCTTGATGAATAACACTATAAAGATACTCAGGCTGATATGAAGATTCCAAAGCCATAACTATCTCTTCACGCTCTATACCTATCTCATCGCTAATTTCTTGAATTGTCGGCTCTCTTCCATACTTTTTACTTAAAAACTCCTCAGCCCTTTTAGCTTGCCCAGCTACTTGTTTTAAAGATCTACTAACTTTTATTAAACCATCATCCCTAAGAAACCTTTTTATCTCTCCCATTATCATTGGTACTGCATATGTTGAAAACTTTACATTAAAAGAAGTATCAAATTTATCTATTGCCTTTAATAGTCCTATACTACCTATTTGAAATAAATCATCTACTTCGTATCCCCTGTTCATAAAACCTCTTAAGACTGATCTAATCAATCCAATATTACTTTCAACCAATTTATTTTTGGCTGTTTTATCGCCATTCTGAGACATTTCAATTAACTCCATTGTCTCTTCGTGGGACAAAATTCCCTTTGAAACTTCACCTACACTCATATTCATCTCTCCTTATCTGAGATGTTTTTTATGCGCTTAGTCATTTTTACCATTGTGCCCTTATCTTCTAAACTTTCAACAACTAAAGAATCCATAAAAGTTTCCATAACTGTAAATCCCATTCCAGATCTTTCTAAATTAGGCTTTGAAGTAAAAAATGGCTCCATAGCTTCCTTTAAATTATCTATTCCTTTCCCAGAATCACTTACCGTTATTTCAATAGTATCTCCAGATATTGATGATTCTATTACTATAGTTCCTTCACCATATTCATATCCATGGATAATTGCATTTGTGACGGCCTCTGAAACCGCCGTTTTTATATCTGATATTTCTTCAAGTGTAGGGTCAAGTTGGGAAGCAAAGGCCGCTACAACAACCCTTGAGAATGATTCATTATTTGATTTGCTCAGAAACTCTAATTTCATGTGGTTATTTTCCATTATTGTTCACCTCTTTAAATATTATTAGTTGCTGCTTCTAATCTCGGATACAGTTCAATAATTTTAAGTAAGCCTGACATATCAAGAATTCTTTTTATTGTGCTATTTTCACAGGCTATTATTAGCTTACCTCTCTTATCCACTGCATTTCTATATCTTCCCATAATAAGTCCTATTCCTGAACTATCCATAAAAGTTAACTCATTCAAATCCATGATAATATTTGACACATTGCTCCCATTAAAATTCTTATCGATTTTTTTTCTTACTTCTTCAGAAGTATGGTGATCCAACTCCCCCTCTAATTTTACGATTAAATTATTATCCAAAATCTCCATTTCCAAATACAAAAAAATCACCCCTTTTAAATTTCTATTACTTATATTCTATATAAAATCAAATAGTCCTTCAAAGAATTATGACTATTTTTATACAAAAATGTAGAAAAGGATCAAAAATGACCCTTTTCTATAAATAATCCTATAAATTTAAAATTTAATTCATTTTACATGCATCTACTACTTGTTTTAACAATATACTTGTGGTTACACTACCAACCCCACCTGGTACTGGTGTTGCCATAGCAATTTTATCATTTACTTTTTCCATGTCAACATCCCCAGAAATTTTGCCATCACTAGCTAAACTCACACCTATATCTATTACAATTGAATCTTCATTAAAGTATTTATCATCTAATAATTTAGCCTTTCCAAGGCCAGACATAACTATATCAGCATTTCTTGTTATTTCTGATAGGTTTTGGGTTCGAGAATGGCAAATTGTCACAGTCGCATTTTTCTCCAATAACATCATTGCCAAAGGCTTCCCTACTACCATGGATCTATTTATGACTACTACATTTTTGCCTTCCAAGGGCACATCATTATATAATAGTATTTCCATAGCAGCCTTTGGTGTACATGGAGAGAATCCACTTATATCACCTTCAAATATCTTTTCTAGATTTAGTGGATGCATACAGTCTACATCTTTATGTGGATTTATTGATACTCTGACTTTTTCTTCGTCTATATGTTTAGGCAAAGGTCTAAATAGCAAAATACCAGAAACTAAATCATCATTATTTAGCTCTTCCATAGCATCAATTAGACCATCTGTATCTATTTTTTCATCCAGCTCTACTATCTTGGTCTTGATTCCTAAGGTATCACAATTTTTAATAATACTTTTTTCATATGAAATATCACTTGGATCATTCCCTACTCGTATAATACCTAATAGCGGAAATTTATTATCCTTCTCTAGTTCTTTAATAGTATTAGAAATCTGGAGCTTTACTCCCTTTGCAACCTCATTTCCTTTCAGTAACTTCATCATAATTGACCCCTTTCTATTTATTATTTGGCACAATACGAACCATGCAATGTTTTATATTGCTAAGGTCATTCTCTATTTTATATTGAAGAGACTCGGCTATATCATGACCCTCTTTTACTGATATAGTAGAGTCCACAAAAATATCCAAATCTATATATATTCCGTTATTGAACAATCTACTTTTTAAAGATTTTATCCCTAAAACTCCAGGAGAATCATAAATCATGGTTTCCAAATTATTAATAATTTCGTTGGTAATTGATTCATCTATTGGTTTTTCCTTAGATTTGTTATACAGATCCACCCCAACTCTGATTACAATTATTGATACTACTATAGCAGCTATTGCATCTAGAGGTGCTAGTCCAGATTTAGAGCTTAATATGGCAATAAATGTAGCAATTGAGGAAAAAGCATCTTCCCTGTGATGCCATGCATCAGCCTCCATAGATAATGATTTAATTTTTCTAGAAATTTTAATAGTATACCAATACATTATCTCCTTTACAATTATTGAGATTATGGCAGCTACTAATGCAATGTTGCTTGGTCTTGTAATATTTTCAAATATTAAGAGTTTAAGACTATCGTATACTACAAACGAACCCATCATTATCATTATAATTCCAAATAATTTCTTAAATAATAACTCATATTTTTTATGTATAGAATCTTGATCCCTAGCTTCTTTTGTGGAAATATCGAATCCTACTAATACTAAAATTGTTGTAAATATATCTGAAAATGTATGCATACTATCTGCAATCATAGCATTGCTACGTCCTAGAACCCCTGCCCATAATTTAAATATACCAAGAATAATATTGATACCTACAGTTACCCAGGATACCCTGACCCCTAATTTAAAATTATCCATTTATCCATCCACATCCCTATGTTCATAAACTATAATAGTCCTCCTGTTAATTATAGTGTTTTTAGGAGGATTATACAAATTAAAATTTCTCCTACAAACTTTTTGCATTAATCATGAATTGGTGTTATAATAGTATGTCGAGTAAGTTGTTTGGTCGCGTGCTTTAAGCATGAGGAAAGTCCGTGCTCCATAGAGCAAGATGCTGGATAACGTCCAGTGGGGGCGACCCTAAGGATAGTGCAACAGAGAGATACCGCCTATTTATATAGGTAAGGGTGGAAAGGTGTGGTAAGAGCGCACCAGTGTTTAGGCGACTAAATAGCTATGTAAACCCCATCTGGAGCAAGACCAAAAGGGAACAAAAGAGATAGTTGCTCGCTATCGTTCCAAAGGTAGGTCGCATGAACCTATTGGTAACAATAGGTCTAGATAGATGACCATATAAACAGAACACGGCTTATAGATTTACT
>CAYOFC010000012.1:0-21705 GCA_964403265.1 uncultured Tissierella sp.
ATTAATTACTTAGATAATATCAATTAATTTGAATTAAATCAATTTCATATATCTAATATCCAAAAAAAGTATACTCTAATCCTGATTTCTTTTATTATCAATAAAGCCATGTAATATTTAGAAATTAGTATATAATATAAGTATGGGCTAGTTGCAGACATGGTTATTATGGCAATTAGTTTACTATTATTTATAAAAAATATTTATTGAATAAGAGGTTGAAAATGATTAAATTTGAAAGAAATAATGAACTTGATACTACAATGAAAAACCTTATTTTATCTATGGTTAAGGTGAGTGAGTATATCGATGGGGTTTTAGAGTATAATGAAAAGGTCCTTACTCCAAAAAAGGAAAAAGAACTTATAAAGCTGCTCAAAGAATATGATATCCCCCATGACAATTTAAAATATGATGTGAAACGCTTGATTGATAATCCATATTACAAGAATATCAAATTGGAAGATGTAAAGACTGATACAGTTTGGCACGAAAATGCAACCATAAAAAGTAGAACCCTTATGAGTATGAACTTTCATAAACCAGTTGGTAAGTACTTATTTCACTACCACCCATTAGGGTATTTTGATAGAGATGTAAATATGCCCGTATTAAAAGAAGGAAGAAACAAAGTCTGGATGTCACCTGCCATTAGCGAGATAGATAGTATGTCAGATGGCCACGAAAAAGGCCATGGCAAGTGTTTGACCCTAGGGCTTGGAATAGCTGTACTTCCCTATTTATGGTTGCTAAAGGATGAAGTGGAAAGTGTAACCATAGTTGAAGTGAATAGGGATGTTATAGATTTATTCGAAAAATATATTAGGCCCCAGTTCCCAAGTGACAAGGAATTAAATATTATTCATGGGGACGCCTTTGAATATTATAATGAAGAGTTTCTAAGTAAATTTGATTATGTATATGTGGACTTTTGGGAATCAACTGAAGATGGGTTGGACTTTTATACCAAACTTATGGAGAAAAGGATAAATCTACCTCATATAGACTTTTGGCTAGAGGATTCTATGCTACATGATGTAAAATATATAGTTGCTCCATATTTGTATGCTATATATGAGGGAAGGAGTATAGCAGATTTTATATCTTCTCTTGATAGGGATTCCAGGGAGATTGCCAAGAAGGTAAATAGGTACTTTAAAACTAGAGATGACCTAGTAAGCACAGAGGAAGAACTATTAAGTATAATACATAATAAAGGTATTTTACGAGAAATTTTAGGGCAATAATAATATATTTACAAATCCCCAGTAATTTGGTATACTATCCTTGGCTTTTAAAATCACCGCGGCAATATTAGACGGAGATGATAAAAATGGCAAAGATGATGGGACCTAGATTTAAACTATCTAGGAGACTAGGATTAAATGTATATGGTCATCCTAAGGCAATGAATAGGGTTGCTAGGGGTACAAGTCGTGCTGACAAAAAGCTTTCTAACTATGGACAGCAATTATTGGAAAAGCAAAGGCTAAGAGCATACTATGGGGTTATGGAAAAGCAATTTATAAAGTATGTAAGAATGGCCAAGAAATCACATGACCAAACTGGCCATGCCTTAGTAAAAATATTAGAATCAAGACTTGATAATCTTGTTCTAAGAATGGGATTTGCTTCATCCATAAGACAGGCAAGACAGATGGTAGTCCATGGGCATATTTTAGTAAATGGTAAAAAGCTTAATATTCCTTCCTATTTATGTGAAGTAGGAGATACTATTAGCTTAAAGGAGAAGTCAAGATCAATAGAGTTATTTAAGGACAATTTTGAAAGTTCTTTATTGAATAATCTACCTTATATCACAAAAGATGGCGAAAACTATTCGGCTATATTTGCTAAAAGACCAGAAAGGGACGAAGTTCCAATTGAAATCGATGACCAATTAGTAGTTGAATTTTACTCAAGATTAATTTGACATAAAAGGCGAGGATGAAAATCCTCGCCTTTACATATTTTTGTGGCAAAATAAACTAATTCTACTGGATTATCTCTTACTCCAATGAACATTTTTCTTTGTGCCTTTTTTCTTTGGTTCATTTGCTCTTTTTTCCCTTCTAATCTTACCAGTTTTGGTATCCTTACTCTTTGCTTTCGGTCCATCTGATATAAATGATTTGGAAGCAGAAGGTCTCCTGTTTGATCTTTCCTTTGGCTTAATAGTTGTATCTACTAAAGGATAAGGATGATCTGTTACTTCAGGTATTGTTTTTGATATTAACTTTTGAATTGATCGAAGCAGTGGTTTTTCTCCATAATCACAAAATGATATGGCCTTTCCACCAAGACCCGCTCTACCTGTTCTACCTATTCTGTGTACATAGGTCTCTGGAACTTCTGGTAGGTCAAAGTTTATTACATGTGATAGCTCTTCAATATCGATTCCTCTTGCAGCGATATCAGTTGCAACTAAAATCCTTGTTTTTCTTGTCTTAAAATTATTTAAGGCTAATTGCCTAGCATTCTGAGATTTATTACCATGTATGGCTTCGGCTGAAAGTCCTACCTTTGCTAAAGAAGCTACTATTTTATTTGCCCCATGCTTTGTCCTAGAGAATACTAAGGCGGATTCTATTTTTTGATCCTTTAAAATGTGGATAAGCAAGTTAGTTTTATTTACTTTATCAACAAAGTATACACTTTGGTCTATAGTATCAACAGTAGAGGATACTGGGGTAATATCTATTCGAATTGGATTATTTAATATAGAATTAGCTAATTCTCCAATTTCAGTTGGCATAGTTGCTGAAAAGAACATTGTCTGCCTATTTTTCGGTAGATAAGTAATAATTTTTCTAACATCTTTTAGCATTCCCATATCTAACATAAGATCTGCTTCATCTAGGACAAAATATTTTATACTTTTTAGTTTGATAAAGCCTTGATTTATTAAATCAAGAAGTCTTCCAGGAGTGGCTACTAAAATGTCTACTCCATTATTTAAATCCTTAGTTTGTGGATGCTGGCTAACACCACCATATATAACTAAAGTTTTTAATCCTAAATGTCTCCCATAAGACTTAAAACTATCGGAAATTTGAATAGCTAATTCCCTTGTTGGTGCAACTATTAATGCCTTTATTTGTCGCCTTTCCTTGGATGATCTTTGTTCTGTAGATAGTCCTTGTAATATAGGAATTGCAAAAGCAGCGGTCTTTCCCGTACCTGTTTGAGCACATCCTAACAGATCCTTCCCTTCTAAAAGCGCTGGTATCGCCTTCTCTTGTATAGGGCTAGGTTCTGAATATCCCTCAGCTTTTAAAGCTTTCTGAATTGGTTCGATTAAATTTAATTCTTTAAATGACAATATAATTTCTCCTTTTATATAATATTAAGACTTATTATCTGTATTAATTCTTAAATTATTAATTTTGATATAACTTTACTCAAGACTAGTATAACATAAAAGGCGGGAATAAAAATCCCCGCCTTTAGATATTTCTGTGACAAAACAAATTAATTCTCCTGTATTTTATTTTACTGGTGTAAATCTTAATGAAAGACAGGTGATACTTCCATCAATTTTCTTAAACTCTGAATTATCTAGTGTTATGACATTATAACCTAGGTCCCTTATCTTTTCAGTAACATCTGGATATCCTTCCGCCATAAGTACTGTTCCATTAATCCATGCACAGTTTGCTGCATATGCTTCTTCTTTGGATACTATGATTTTATTATATTTATCAAATATAGGATTGTCTACAAATTCCCCACTTATAACCATATTATTGTTTTTAATATACATCATATCCGATCCAATATGAAGTCCATTATTTGTCTCTACTACTGATCCCGTATATCCATATTGCCCAAGAATTTCTATAAATTGTTTTCTTCCTGCTTCATTACTACGGGAGGAGCCTCCAAGATAAAAATGATCCTCGGCCCTGACAATATCTCCCCCTTCTATGAATCCCTCGGTAATATAGTGGATATTATCCTCTGGATAATATTTTTTTAAGATGTCTACTATATATTCTTTTTCTCCATTTCTAGCCTCTGTTGCTGGACTTGTTACTATTGCCATTTTTTCTGTTACTACTGCTACGTCTTCCACAAAACAAGCATCAGGATATTCTTCCAATGGTGGAAGTACATCTACTACCATCCCTAGGGATTCTAGTGCATCAATATATGCTTGATGCTGCTTCAGTGCTAATTCATAATCTGGATCTCCTTCAAAATCCCTTCTTAAACCTTTGAGCATGCTTTCAGATGGTGTTCTAACAATCATATGAGTATACATATTTATCTCTCCCCGTTTTTTATTTTCTTCATCTTTGAATTAAAAAAACGCCCCTTTTCCATATGGAAAAGAGGCGTATATATACTTACGCGGTACCACTCTAATTGGAGATATAATCTCCCACTCTATGATCTATAACAGGATCAGCTGTATAAGACTTGAATACTCTTGCCTTATAATTTCCGTAGTCCTCTAGGTTTTTCTCTTCATTCATCGACTCTCATCAAATGTCGATTCTCTGTAGAATTTTAAGAAAATCTACCTACTTCACAAATTTTAATTATTTAAAGTAGTATATAACCTTATAAATTTTTTGTCAATAGGTTTACAATAAATATTTTTATATGCTTACAGTAAGTTTTAAATTTATTATAAACTATATTTGACTATTAAATCAGGATTTAACACTCTAAAAGTAAAGGATTCTGTTGCAAAGAATCTTACTTTTTCATTTGAAGAAGATTGGTATCCTATTGAAAAATCATTTCCTATAGTTAATTCTAAATCATCATGGTCATATGGTAGTAAATATGCACCATCAATCACATGATTTATTACAATAGTCCCACCTATTAAATCTTTGATTCTTTCATCCAGTGGATATGCTGTTTCTTTGGATAATATCCTAGTATAGACTTCCTCATTTACTACTAGGGTAAATGGCCCTTGTTCGTATGATTTTCTTAACTGAATGATCCCTCTTGTTATGGCTTCCATTATTTCTGTAGCTTCTTTTCCAAATGCTATCTCTTCCTGGCTATAATCCCTTAAAGCTTTTATATTGGAATTCTTCAATCCATTATAAATAGCCTCTTCCTCAAATAGTGCTAATTGTTTCATAGCATTTTCTAAAGGCTCATAATCAACGTCCTTTGCTCCCCTTTGAATATTATCTAATTCCCATCTATCCATTTCAAACTCAACCCTTGATTCTGTCAATGGTAGAACTTGATACAATCCATAGCTTACTTCCCCATCTGTTTCAATATTTGAAAGTCGTCCCTCTGATACAACATTGTAATCAAGACCCTTTGGTCCATTTACACTTACTACTTTTCTAGCTGATAGATATGATTTTAGAACTTCCGCTGCTCTTTCGTCTATCTCTTCCCAGGCTGCCCTTGTTATTGGTGCCAAATCTCGATATAACATCTCATATTCCTCCTATTTTAAACTTCCAATATTTAGGCCTGATTTACTATCTACTTCCCCCTCCACACCTTCCTCTAGCTCCGTTATATCACCTTCTGTAAATAAGTAGGTTCTTAATTCTTCATCCCATTTGTCCATATTCCTTCTTAACCATTCTATTGACATAACAGCGTGTTCGATTTCTTCATCCCTATTATGTGCCATTATTGCCTTTAATGATTCATCCTTTGTAGCCACTACTCTTTGGTTATACCAATCTACTGCTTCGATTTCTTCCTTCAAACTATTTAAAGCCCTTGAAATATCCATTGCCTTTGCATCTAAAAACTCTACTGGTTCATGGTATTGTGACATTGATATATCCCTCCTAAGATTTACTATTACTTAGTTACCCCATAAAATTAATAATATAACACCAATTGATAAAAAGAATCTTTAAAAAGACTATCTTTAATTTCTGATTCTTAGTATAATTATGGTAATTTATACTGTCATAATACTCGGCATAGGAGGGGCTTGATGAAAGAAAACAAAATAGCTGAGAAATATTCTTATATGATTTTAATTCTTACATTAATTGCTATTATAATTTGTGTGGTTTTTGACATTTTCTTATTTTATGGATTTCTTGCAAGTATCATCTTCACTTTAATCATACTTAGGAAAATAGGTTTTTCTAAAGTAAAACTCTCTAAAATCCTAAAGCAGGGAATAAATGAATATAAATCCTTATTTATTTTAGTAGCCTTGATTGGCGCCATGATTTCTATTTGGATGGCCTCTGGAGTTGTTCCAACCATGCTATATCTAGGGCTTAAGTATATGCAAAATACAAATTTTCTATTGGCAGCTTTTATACTGACTTCCATAGTATCTATATTTATGGGATCTGCCTTTGGAACTATTAGTAGCGTGGGAATTACCTTATTAGGACTGACCAAGTTATTTGGAATACCTGACTATATTTTATTAGGGGCTATAATCTCTGGTGCATATATCGCTGACAAAGCTTCACCCTTATCCAGTTCCGTTATTTTAACAATGAGTACTGTAAAAATTAACTATAGGGAATTCCTAATGTCTTTATTTCAAACATTTATTCCTACATATTTGATATCAGGATTGGTCTATTATCTATTGGGAAGATCCTACACAATTAGCACTTCCCCCTTAGAAATAGAAAATTTTATTTCAGCTATTAATTCAAATTTTGTTATTTCACCACTACTATTGCTTTTGCCAATAAGTATTATTATAATGTCATTTTTAGGTGTCAAAATGATAAGAGCCATGTCCCTAGCTATAGTTGCTGGTAGTATAGTTTCTGTTTTACTACAAGGAGAGAATTTTCTTCAGGTCTTAATTTCCACAATTAGTGGATATAGTGTAAGCACTAGTTCTGAACAGCTAAATAGTATATTAGTCAGTGGCGGTATGATATCTATGTTGCAGGTAATACTTATTATTGCAGGAGCTACAAGTATGAGTAATCTATTTCAGGAAACCAATATCTTGGATCCCATCATTGATAAGTTTACATCTAAGATTAAATCCAAGGGAGAACTTATTGTAAAAACAGGCCTAATTAGTAGCCTGCTAACTCTTATTAGTGATCAAAGTGTGGGTATCATATTACCTGGAAAACTTTTAAGCTCTAAATATAAAGAGTTAGATGTTCACAACTCTATACTAGCTAGGACTATTGCCGATACTGCATCATCCATAGCCCCTCTTATTCCATGGAATGTAAACGCCTTATTTATATTATCCACTACAGGAATTTCAGCTGCTAAATACCTAGCTTTTGCGGTTTTATGCTATTTATCGCCTTTGATTACATTTATCTTTGCTTATATATATGAGTTTAGAGATAGTAAATTATCAAGAAAAATATCCCCCCTTAAATAATTAGGGAGGATATTTTATATTCCTTATTCTACAATTTTTTCTTTCATCTTTTCAATAAGCTCCATGATGCCTGCTTCGACTTTTGCTAAGTCTTCTTCTTTTGGAGAACCTTCGAACTCTACTGATTCTACAAAATCCCACTTCATTCTATTTCGCTCCATTATTTCTGCCATTTCTTTTTCAGCTCCACCCGACCATCCAAAGGATCCAAAGCGGAAAGCTGCTTTACCAGTGACCTTTTTTCTTCCTAATTCATCTAGGGCAGCGGCTACTGGTGGGAACATTTTATATTCATAGGTTGGTGCTGCAATTATAACAGCTGCAGACTTGAATACAGTGGCTATCATTTCACTTTGACTTTCTTGAGGCATTTTTAGTTTGTTTACTTTTATTCCTTCACGCTCAAGTATCTTTTCAGCAAAATTGACTGCCTTTTCAGTCATCCCATACATAGAACCCCACAGTATACTGACTTCATTTTTACCTGAACCCTCTGCATACTGGGCGAATCGTCCATAATCATCCATTATTTTCTTTGGATTTTTTCTGTATAATGGACCATGACCTGGAGCTATAGTATTTATATCAAAATCATCTGTCTTTTGTATTACTTTTTTAAGAGCAGGTGTAAATGTAGTCATAACATTTGAATAATACCTAATTCCTTCTTCTTCAAAAAATTCAACTTCTTCCTGGGTCATTTCATCATCAAAATAGTGTTCTTCCATTTTGCCAAAGGATCCATACATATCGCAAGAGAACAAAGTTTTTGTCCCCATTTCATATGTAAGCATGGTATCTGGCCAATGTACATTAGGTGCAGGATGAAAACTCAACTTCTTTCCATTACCTAAATCCAAGCTATCTCCCTCTTTTACAACCCTAATTCTATCACTATCACCATAGAATGACTCTACCAGTCTTGCTGCCTTGTCTGTACATATTATAGTGAAGTCATCTTTTATCTTTGCAAAGTTCTCAATCCAACCTGAATGATCTGGCTCCATATGATTAACTATTAAATAATCTATATCTTTTGGATCTACATTTATCTCTTCAAGGTTTTTGAATAATGTTTCTGGTACTCCATCCCAACCTATTACACCGTCAATAATAGCAGTCTTTTCTCCTTTTACTATATAGGAGTTCAGTGTAACACCATTAGCTAGCTCCCATATTCCTTCAAATAGCACATCCTCCACATTCATAGATAACATATGAATTCCTTCAGCTATTTCAATCTTCTTCATTCGACATCCTCCTAAATAAGCTATTTATAACATTGATACCCTGTTAATTTTCAATATAACATACAAGCCACCCTAAGGCAACTCTATATAACATAATGTAATATCATCATTATATTCTCCATTTCCAATCATTTTATTTAAGACCGAGTCCATAAATGGAACTTGGTCCATCTCTGCTTCTTCTAATGCTTGCTCTAGCTTAGCTTCCGATTCTTTTAAATCTCCTTCATCATTCTCTATTAGACCATCCGAGTAAAGGAATATGTAAGACATATCTTCTAAGGAAATAGAATTTATGGCAAATGTTTTCTGATTTACAATACCAAGTATCATATTATTGGATTCAAGTTTTAATAATTTATCCTTAGTTTTTCCATAAAACACAGGATGCCCTGCATTTGCATATGATAGTGTTTTCTCTTCAATGTCAATAATCATAAAAACCCCTGATAAATAATGGACTGAAGATATATCAAGTTCATTTATCGAATTAATCGCTTGGTTTACTCTGTTTATACTATTCTCCAAAGTATCATAGTGGATTACAGACTGAAAAATCGATATGGCCTTCATTCCAATAATGGCAGAAGATATTCCATGGCCTATTACATCAATTATGACTACGGAATATTTTGATTTACTAATCTTTTGAAAACATACATAATCTCCTCCAAGGTAATTATATGGTTTTACCTTTGATTTGAAGCTGATATACTTATCGGAATAATCTGCGGGCAACATATATGCCATGACTTCACTAGCCAACTCCATCTCTTCACTTAGTTCACTTGTAAGTAGTTTCTCCCTTTCTACCATTTTACCAATTTTAAGATAGTCTTCGACTTGACCTAAGGTATTATAAATAGGACTAATGGTTGCTTCCTCATAAAAGAATCGCCCATCTTTTCTTTGATTTACAAAAAAACCACTCCAAACAGTACCAGAAGAAATTGTATCCCATAGTTCCTTATAAAAATTTTCATTATGGAAGCCACTTTTAATCAATTTAGGAAGTCCACCTAGAACTTCGTCATTTTCATAGCCAGTCGCCTTTAAAAAATATTTATTAGCATACTGTATGACCCCTTTAGTATCGGTAATCACTAAGGAGTTGTTAGCGGAATCAAACACTGTTTGTATTATCTGATTTTGAAATTTGTTATTTAGATATTCATCTATAGATAGTATGTTTCTCTCCAACTCGCCTTCAGTAAAGTTAGATCGCAGCATAAAATCAGCACCACTGCCATCAAATAAAACTTCATAATATTGCAGATAGTCATCTTTTGAAAGGATTTTTAAACATACCTCATAATTTTTATCAAAATGGTCCTTGTCAGCAAAGTACAAGCTAGTATCTAAAATACAGACACTAGCTTTCTCATCCTTGGAGTCGATATATGAAATCCCTAATTTCGATAAAATTGATCTTATATTATTATATATAGCCTTATCACTAACCGCTAGGTGATAGGTCATATCGTACTTAGCAAAATTACCCATAATTTCCTCCTAGATAGATTTTAACTCTCAATAGCTATAATATTATTTATCTTTGTAATTGTAATTACTTTTTCTACTATTTCCTGTGGTCGAAGGAGCTTCATCTGTAGTTTCTTCTCTCCAACAAATTTATATATAGATATAAATACACCTATACCGGTACTATCTATAAATTCAACATCTTTTAAATCTATTGCTACAGACTCAATATTATCTTCCTTCACTACTTCATTTATTATATTCTTTATTTCATTTTTGGTTTTATCAGAATTACTCATAATCAACTTACCATTCAATTGGATTGTTAGTATCTGATCTTCTATTTGGTATTTCAAGCCTGTGCTCCTTCCTTTAATTTAAACTCCTTAATAAGGTTGTTAAGCTCTATTATTGTTTCTACAAACTCATGATTCATTTCGTTTACTGTACTAATAGTAGCATGCTGTTCTTCCGTTGCTGCAGTTACTTCTTCAGCACTTGCTGCATCACTTTGTATAGAATCTGTAACCTCATCTATTGATGAAAGAATAGAGGCAGTTTTTTCTTCTAAGAGTTTGGATATTTCCTCCAAAGTTTCGCTGGACTTTTGTGTTATTATATTATACTCATGTATTCTATTTAGGGCATTCTCAGCTTCCCTAATTTGACTTACTTGAGAAGCAACTTGGTCCTTATTAAATTCCATAGAGTTAACTGTTGCTTTTGTTTCTGATTCAATGTTTTCAATTAAACTTATAATCTGTGTAGAGGCACCCGTAGTACTTTCGGCTAATTTTCGGATTTCATCTGCAACTACCTTGAATCCTCTTCCAGCCTCACCAGCCCTTGCTGATTCTATAGATGCATTTAGTGCTAGAAGATTTGTCTGTGAGGCAATATCATCTATTACCTTAACCATATCTCCGATTTCCTGACTTCTCTCTATTAGCTTTGAAATTGCATCTGAAGCAAAATTAACTGTATTACTTACATCATCTAAACCTTCAACTGCCCTTATTACTGCATGCTGCCCATCTTCTGATGCTGTAAAACTGTCCTTAATCGCTACTGCTGTGCCATTTACTACATCATTAAGCTTCTTACCCATATCTGATAACTCGATCGTTGATAACTGTATGGATCTTACCTCATGAGACATGGAGTCTGTGTTTTCTGCAATCTGTACATTGGTTGAAGTTATTTCATCTGATGCAATATTGATTTGATCTAGTGAATCTTTTATTGCTAATGAATTATCTTCTACAGAAATTACCTTCTTCCTTATATTTGATACAATTGTAGTCAACTCCTCTATTGTATCATTTACTGCTTCAGAAAGATCTCCTAATTCATCATTTGATACATGATCTACAACCGTATCTAAATTTTTGTTTGATACCTGGCTCATGGCTTGTACAACTTTGTATATTGGCGTAAGTATAATATTTGATAGTCTTAAACTTATAAGGATTGAAAGTATGATTACTACAATTCGTGATATAGTTGTACTTACCATCATTTGGGAACTTATTTTACTGAGTTCTACCTTATGTTCTGCTACGTGCTCCGCTTCCAAATCTGTAATAACAGCTAAAGATTTCTTAACTAATTCAAATGCTGGCTGCATATTTTCACTAAATACTTCCATTGCCATATCATTTTGCCCTAAATCTACTAGTTCTTTAATCTCTATAGAGTAATCATGTAGAGCCTTATGAGGTGCATCAATCGCATTAAATGCAGTCTCAATTTCAGAATCAGGATTCGTACTATAGTACCACTTACCTAAATTACACTCTGTATGTGAGGTCACCTTGGCTTCGTCTAAGTTTCCTGTCATATAAAGCATTGTGTTTATTACGTATTCCTCATGGTCAATTACTCTTCCGTTTATGAAGTTTGCACTTTCTAAGGCTTCTATTGACTCATCTACAGTAGTTGAATATCTTTGTTCTTGATTAAATATTAGTCCAAGATCTACCAGTAATATAGCAATAATAATTGAAAAATAAAAAATAAATTTTAGACGTAATGATATTGTCTTTTTAAGCTTATCCATCTAATCCTCCTAATTATATGTTTGTTTTCTTTATTATATAATATGAAAAGCAATTATCTTCCGAATAAATACAGAACCAATCACTTAGCATCTTAACTATATCCAAGCCCCTTCCACTTTCCTTCAAAAGGTCATAATCATGGTTTTTGGACCCAGATATATTTATACCACGTCCCAGATCTTTTAAACATAAAATCGCTTCTTCATCTGTTAAAAATAAGTCGATTGTAATTAAATCTTCTTTTTGGTTTGTCGCTTCCATTTCCACAATACTATTAATAATAAGCTCATGAATACAAATCAAAAGATCATCATAAATAGAATTTGGCAAAACACCTAGTAGATTGCTTACATCTGTATGAATCTGTTCAAGATTAGCTTCTGCAACTTTAAAGCAATAGCTTTTTTCAAATTTAATATTCATAGCGGCTTCCTTATTTTTTATTGTTAGTATTAAATACCAAGATAACAGTATAGTGGTTCCTAATCCAATTCTTATAGGATTACATCTATATCTTATGATATCGGATTATGAAAACTTTTTTTAATACAGTTCGGTGGATTAAAAGCTAAGGTTTTAAAGCCATTATTATGGGTAAGTTATAAATATAGAAAGTGTCATCACTGCATAAGTTTCAACCGTTAAATTATAGACAAGGTTTTCACAGAATAGCATATTTTTATATTACATAGGATAGAACTTGAAGATGAAAAGAGGGAATTACCATGGATGTTTATGTAGCACGCCAACCTATTTTTGACAGGCATATGAATGTAATCGCATATGAATTGCTCTATCGTAAAAGTATGAATAATTTTTATGAAGGAACAGATGACAATCAGGCTACTGCTGAGCTAATTAATAATGCTTTCTTAACAATGCATTACCGTGAACTTACTGGTGGGACTAAAGCTTTTATAAACTTTTCTGAAGATATGTTAATCAATGAAATACCCTTGTTATTACCTCCTGAGTCAACAGTTGTTGAAATTTTAGAGAGAGTTGAAATCAACGATAGCTTAATATCTTCAAGTGAAAAGCTAAGGGATAATGGATATATAATAGCACTTGATGATTTTGTATTTGATGAATCATACCTTCCATTACTGGATATTGCCCATATAATTAAAATAGAGTTTCCAGTCGTAAGTCTTGAATCTCAACGCAAACTAATAAAAAAATATAAAAACAAGATTAAATTTTTAGCAGAAAAGGTCGAAACAAGGGAAGAATACCAACTAGCCTATGATATGGGTTATGACTATTTTCAAGGATATTTCTTTAGTAAACCTGTTATTGTTAAAAGCAAGGAAATAGGCAGCCTTAATGTAAACTTAACTAGGGTTATGGATCAATTAAATAAAACTGAGCCTGACTACCAGAAAATAGCGGATATTATAGAAACAGATTTAGGACTTTCATATAAACTGTTGAAGCTTGCAAACTCCGTATTCTTTGGAGTTAAAAACAAAATAATTTATACAAAGCAAGCATTGGTCCAACTAGGTATAATTGAACTTAAAAAATGGATTTATTTAATGATGCTCCAGGATATCCAAGTCATAGAGAATAAGGAATTAATAAAAACTTGTTTTATAAGGGCAAAATTTATGGAGCTAATAGCGGCAGAAGTGGGTGGTGAAAATAAGGAGTTTGAATACTTTATGGTAGGACTACTATCATCCATCGATGTACTTATGAATAGGGATATGGAATCAATAGTGAAAGAGCTTACTCTTACTCCTAGCGTTAGGGATGCTCTGCTTGGAGTTGACAATGAAATAAGAAAAATACTTGATGTTATTATCTTCCATGAAAATTTGAAACCTGAAAATTTATATTTGGATGAAATCCATACTGGCCTTGATAAAGAAAAATTTATAGGCTTATATATCGAAAGCCTAATGTGGGTGCTTCAATTAGATTATTAAACTTAATAGCATTTAATAAGGAAAAGGATAGCTACTTATAATCAAGAGACTATCCTTTTTTAAAATTCCCAACAAGACATATAAAATTTCTGTTATAAATTTTTAACATTTAAGGCTCTAAAAGAGTTTAACACAGCAATTATAGTCACACCTACGTCTGCAAATATGGCTGCCCACATAGTGGTTATTCCAAATGCACTTGAAATAAGAACAAGGATTTTTATGCCAATTGCAAATATTGTATTTTGAGATGCGATATTTAGCGTTTTTTTAGAAATCCTCATTGCAGTAGCAATTTTTGATGGTTCATCAGTCATAATTACAATATCAGCAGCTTCTATGGCTGCATCAGAGCCCAAACCACCCATTGCTATTCCTATATCTGCACGGGCCAATACAGGCGCATCATTGATTCCGTCCCCAACAAATGCAAGTTTACCCTTTGTTGATTTTTGTGAAAATAATTCTTCTAATTTCTCAACCTTATCTGCTGGCAATAACTCTGAATAAACCTTATCAAGGCCAAGTTCCTTTGCAACCTTTGAGCCAACACTTTCATTATCTCCTGTCAACATAACAGTTTGTTTTATATTAGCTGCCTTAAGTTCCTTTATTGCTTGTGCTGAATCAGGCTTTATCTCATCAGCAATAACAATATAACCTATATATTGGTCATTAGCCGCAACATGTACAACTGTACCTATTAAATCTCCCTGGAAATATGGGATATCCATCATTTTCATAAGTTTAGTATTACCAGCCATGACCTTCTTTCCGTCTACCCTTGCAATAACTCCATGGCCTGGTATTTCTTCCACATCTGAAATACGTCCATTATCAATTTCCTTACCATAGGCTTCTTTTAAAGAACTTGAAATTGGATGGTTTGAATAACTCTCAGCATAGGCAGTTAATTCTAGTAATTCCTCCCTAGTAACTCCCTTTGGATGAATCTCCTGCACATTAAATACACCTTTAGTTAATGTTCCAGTTTTATCAAAGACAACAATCTCAGTTTCCGCTAGTGCCTCCAAATAATTACTACCTTTAACTAAAATTCCCTTCCTTGATGCTCCACCTATTCCACCGAAAAAGCTTAAAGGAATAGAAACTACAAGGGCACACGGACAAGAAACTACCAGGAATGCTAACGCTCTGTATATCCAAACACTAAAGCTTGCATCCTTAATAAGAAGTGGTGGAATAAAAGCAAGTAAAGCCGCAAGGATTACAACTATTGGAGTATAGTACCTTGCAAATTTTGTAATAAATTGCTCTGATTGAGACTTCTTACTACTTGCATTTTCAACTAAATCAAGAATCTTATTTACTGTAGACTCCTCATACTCCTTTGTGACTTCTACAGTAATAACTCCATTAAGATTTATACAGCCACTTAAAATCTCATGGCCCACTTCCACCTCACGGGGAAGTGATTCACCTGTCAATGCTGATGTATCTACCATAGAAAATCCCTCAATTACCTTACCATCAAGGGGAATTCTTTCCCCTGGTTTAATTACAATAATTTCACCAACCTGAACTTCATCGGGATCAACTTCTATAACTTCATCGTCTCTTTTAACATTGGCATAATCTGGTCGTATATCCATAACCTCTGCAATTGACTTTCTTGACTTATCAACTGCATAACTTTGGAATAGTTCACCTACTTGATAAAACAGCATAACAGCAATTGCTTCTGGATACTCACCTATTAAAAATGCTCCAATTGTGGCTATGGTCATTAAAAAGTTTTCGTCAAAAACTTTACCCCTAACAATATTTTGAACAGCTCTTTTTACAATATCTCCACCCACAATGATGTAACTGATTACAAACATAGCAAGCTGCAACCATTCAATACTTTTAATTAGAATTGCTGAGAGAAATACTAATGCAGCAATTATAATCCTCCATAAACGTTTCTTCATATTATCTTAACCCCTTTAAGCCTTTTTCAAGATAACATGGGATTCGATATCTTTAACTATTCTTTCCGCTTCTTCTATAATTCCAGGCATTTTCTCATCTTCACCCTCGATAATAAGTCTTTGTGTCATAAAATTCACAGTTACTTCCTTCACACCGTCAAGCTTGTCAATAGCTCTCTCCATTTTTGCTGCACAATTTGCACATTCTAAGCCTTCAAGTTTAAATCTTTTTTTCATTTTGAGTCCCCCTAATATTAATTATAATTTATTCATTTAACATGAACAGTTGAATATGTATTCATGTGTCTTTTCAAAAAAATTTCATTCAAATATAACTATTTCTCATTGATATGAATAAATCCTTGATCAAATATATGCTTTACGTGATCATCATCTAAAGAATAATATACCACTTTTCCTTCTCTCCTATTTTTAACTAGAGTAGCCTGCCTTAATACTCGCAACTGATGGGAAATTGCTGATTGGGTCATGTTCAATAAGACAGCAATATCACAGACACACATTTCAGCTTCATTTAGGGCCCATAATATTTTAACCCGGGTCGAGTCTCCGAATACCTTAAATAATTCTGCTAAATCATAAAGGCTTTCTTCTTGGGGCATTCTATCCCTAACTTGATTTACAACATCCTCATGAATGACATTGCAATCACATCTTTCATTTGAATTAACTTCTTTAGCCATATTATTACTCCTTTTTAAAGTTTTTTTAATACACCTGAGCAGTCATTCATATGTTATGTATTTATTATAGTATTACCTTTCACATATGTCAATAATTATTTAATTTAGGTCTCCATTAAAGTGATTGATATTATATATGTATTACCTATTTTAAGCAATTTCTTAAGTATAAACCGTAACACGGTGTACGAGTCAAGAAGAAGTTTTGGTTTGCGTAAAAATAGATGTATTAGAAGCTTTTATATTCTAATACATCTATTTTTATATTTTTTATCCCAAAGCCACGTCTAACATCATCATAATGGCAAAACCAAGTAAGCATCCAATTGTTGCTATATCTGAATGTCCCTCACCACTTTGTCCTTCTGGTATTAGTTCCTCAACTACTACGTAAATCATTGCCCCTGCTGCAAATGCTAAAGCAAAGGGTAACAATGGACGCATAGATACAACAGCGAGTGCACCTACGACCCCTGAAATTGGTTCAACAATCCCTGAGGCCTGCCCATAAAGGAAGGCCTTCTTACGGGACATTCCTTCCCTTCTTAAGGGTATTGAAACCGCTGCACCCTCTGGAAAATTCTGCAATCCTATACCTATTGCTAAAACAACCGCTCCTGCTAAAGAAGCTGATGGTAGTCCATAGGCAACTGCTCCAAATGCGACCCCCACTGCAAGCCCCTCAGGAATGTTATGTAGTGTAATTGCAAGTACAAGAAGTATACTTCTTTGCCAGTTTGTCTCTATACCTTCTGCCTGTGAAGTATCAAGCCCTGGATGTAGATGTGGCAATAGCTTATCTACCCCAAATAGGAAGAATCCCCCAGCTAAAAATCCAACAGCTGCCATTAACCATGGAATCTGCCCCAGTTCTTCTGCCATCTCAATACTTGGCGCTAACAGGGACCAAAAACTGGCTGCAATCATAACACCCGCTGCAAATCCTAGCATACCGTTTAACACATTTTTATCAATCTTCTTAAAGAAAAATACCAGTGAAGCCCCTAATGCAGTTACACCCCAAGTAAACAGTGTGGCTATTAAGGCCTGAGTCACTGGAGTGAATTGTGATAACCATTCAATCATTTTATCTACCCCTATTCCATTCATTTATTTTCTAGTTCATCTTGCATAATATTAAGCTTGCTCATTATTTGTCTACGGCTTATATGCACATCATATCTAATATACCCCAAACATTAGATTATCTAACTCCTTTTACAACTATCATCGGGGGGATTGTAGGAAGCACTAATTATAAAATCCATCTAAACTTCTCTATTATTAATTATTTAATTGTAGTTTATACAAAAATAGATGTATTAGAATTCTTTTATCTTCTAACACATCTATAACTTCTATTTTAAATTCTATTTTAAATTCTGTATGGATTATCTATTACCTCATTATCAAATCCTATCAGCTTTTTCCTCCTCTTACAGTCTTCCATATTTGTTCTGGGAGAATAGGTATTTTGTTAAACTCCTTCTCTGTGGCTAATTGTATTGCATCAGCAAAAGCAGCTGGAATACCTAATATGCCATGTTCACCTATACCTCTTGCTCCAAAGGGTGCATCCATCTGTGGGCTTTCCACAAAGTCTACTATATACTCGGGCTGTTCTCCAAAGTGCATTACCTTGTAGGTTCTAATAGATGTATCTTCCAATATGGCATTTTCATTGTATACAAACTTCTCCCTAGTTGCCAAACCAAGACCCATACTCATACCACCCATTATTACACCCTTAGCCATTTTAGGGTTTATTACTTTGCCAGCATCTACAACAGTGCTAGCCTTAAGTAGTCTATAGGTGTGTGTCTTAGGATTATATTCAATTTCTACACCCTGGGCTCCAACTGTCCATGATACCCCAGATTTTCCTGCACCAGTATCGGAATTTAGGCGCAATAGATTTTCTACAATATAATTTCCCCTCCCTATTAATTCGCCATATATAGATGGACCATCTTTATATTTGTAACCATGGGATATATCCTTAAATTCTACAAATTTGCTTGGATCTGCCTTTATAAATGCCCTTTTATTTTCTATTGCTATATTACTAGGTGGGCACTTAAGGATTATAGATGCCACTTCTTTTATTTGATTAATTAGATCCTCACAGGCATTTATAGCTGCATTCCCCACCATAAAAGTTGACATACTTGCTACAGTTTTCCAGTGTTTTGGAGTAACTCTTGTATCTACCTCCATAAAGACATGGATATCATTTATATCCATCTTCATTTTTTCGGCTATAATTTGACCTATTGTAGTCTTCATTCCGGGACCTATTTCAGTGACACCAAAGTTTGCACTTATTGAACCATCCTTGTTACAAATTAATACTACTCCCGAACCAGCATCTGTAGGACTGCTTGATGTCTTCCAAAAGCAGCTGATACCTTTGCTTATTATGCTTCCCTTATCTGTAATTCTCTTATTCCCTGCATCCCAATCCATTATACCCTTGAGATTTGATATACATTTTTCCAAATCTCCTGTATTACTAAGGGTCATCAAATTTTGGGTAGGTGATAAATTTCCCTCCTTAATTGCATTGATGCTTCTTAATTCTAGTGGATCCATGCCGAGACTTCTTGCTAATTTGTTCATGGCCATTTCTATACCAAAAGTAGATGCACCATGCCCAAAGCCACGAAAAGATGTTGCATAGTTATGGTTTGTATATACACAATAACTATCACAGGATAGATTTTCAATATTATAAGGGCCTGAACAGTCTGTCGCAATGGCTCTAGCCATATTGGGACCAGTATTTGCATAAGCACCAGAGTCTACATAATAAATGCATTCAAGTGCAGTTATCTTACCATCATTTGTAGCCCCTAATTTTAATCTTCCTTCAGCCCCCAATTTCGAAGGTGCTGAACTAATATCTTCTTCCCTGGTATTTGCGATTGTAACCATTTTTCCACCTACGGCAAGGCTTGCTAGGTATGCTAGAAATTCTACAGTAACTGATGCCTTGCCACCAAATCCACCACCTACAAAAGGCGTGTGAACAATAACCTTTCCTTCAGGAATGCTATATGTAACACTAATTTCCTCCTTAAGTCCAAAAGGTGCCTGAGTAGATGTATATATATCAACAGTACCATCTGGTGATATTTTACATTTGGCATTTCTGGTCTCCATGGCCAAATGATCTGTTTGTGGCATGCTAAACTCATACTCCACGATAACATCACTCTCTTGCCAGGCATATTCCATATTTCCCTTCCTGATTTTTACATGGTTAGAAATATTAGAGTCAGCTATAGGATAAACTTCCGCACTTGGGTAGGCATATCTGCCAAGGTCTTCATGAATTAGGATGGCATCATTCTTTAGTGCATCTTTAATAGAATTTATAACTGGCAGTGGTTCATATTCTACACCTATAAGTTTTACTGCTGTAGAAGCCTCATCTTCATTATCAGCTACAACCAATGCCACAACCTCACCAAAATGCCTTACCTTATCCTTTGCTATAGGTGCCCTATCACTTATCATATTACCCGTAAGTATATCTGAAAACTCTCCAGTTATTACGGCCCTGACACCCTTTGAAGATTTAGCTTTGGTGGTATCTATACTTTTTATAAGAGCATGCCCATGGGTTGATGTAAGAACCCGAGCGTGCAAGCTTTCATTAAAATGAATATCGCCTGTATACTTTGCATTTCCAGTGACCTTATCCCATGCATCTTTTCTGATAGCTGTTACTCCAATCTGTGTTTTATACATCATTACTTTCCTCCATATAATTATACTTTACCTTATTTTCCACAAGCTACCTCTTTTTATACATATGAAAAATTCCTACTTCAAATTATATGGGGTGATGATTCGCACGTTCGGATAAAAAAAGAAGATCCACCAGATTGGGGGATTTTCTAAAAAGATATTTTATTCATTATTTACAAACTATAAATTAATTTCTAGTAATAATGGTGTATGGTCTTGTCTTGGACCTGAATCCACCATTTCAGATTTTATAATCTTATCTGCAATTCGGTCACTGACCAGCCAATAGTCTATTCTCCAGCCTGAATTATTAATTTTACTTGTTCTAGCACGCTGAGCCCACCAAGTATACATATCTGGTATGTCACCGTGAACATAGCGGAAGCTATCTGTAAATCCCTTTTCTAAAAGATTTGAGAATCCTTGACGTTCCTCATCTGTAAAGCCAGCTGAGCCACGATTACCACTAGGATTAGCCAGGTCAATTTCTTTGTGTGCTACGTTGAAATCCCCCGTTGCGATAACATATTTATCTTTATCTAGATTTGCTAAATAATCAGCATATTTGCTATCCCATATCTGACGTTCTTCTAAACGATTCAAACCATCCCCTGCGTTGGGTGTATAAACTTGTGTTAAATAGAAATCATCAAATTCTAGTGTGATAATTCGACCCTCAGAGTCCATAGTGCTTGGTGCACCTATGGCTGGAAAGGAAACCCTTGGTTTTAAATCCTTCTTATATAAAAACATTGTACCTGCATAACCCTTGCGAGCAGGTTCTACAGAACTATTCCAAACAATTTCATAGTCTGGAAACATATCCCCTAAAATCTCCATATGCTTTTTAGTGGGTCCATTACTTGATAGCTTTGTCTCTTGTAATGCTATAATTTCTGGATCATATTTTATAATTGTATTTAGTACATCCCTAGATAATATAGCACGTGCTGAATCAGATGTTAAAGCTGCATTTAATGAATCAATATTCCATGAAATAAATTTCATTATTTTCCTCCTTTTTAGTTTCTAATCTGTCATAAAACTTCTATGGCTTCGCCAATAACCTAATCATGATACTTGTCTAGTTTCCTATGACAAGTTATAAATTATTGTGTCATACTAAATTCTATCTCCTATATAAACCATTTTCTCTAAAGCCACACTATTGACTACTGCTAAGTGTCCTAATATATGGCCTAAACTCATTATATTCATCTTAAAACTTAGATCTTATCTCCATATACTTCTTTTCCCCGAGTTTATA
>CAYOFC010000013.1:0-1806 GCA_964403265.1 uncultured Tissierella sp.
TTAGAGATCCCAGAAGCTGATGCTGACGAAAATATAAGTGAGCTTGTAAAACCTTTAAAAATTGTTGAATTCAGTGAAGAACTTGGTGAATTACAAAGTTTTTCAGTAGATACTTCAGGATTAATTACTGCGGTTTATTCTAATGAAGATGGTGCAACAGCATATGCTATAGGACAAATAGGTATGGCTAAATTTAGTAACCCTGAAGGCCTGACTAAAGCGGGAGGAAATAATTATTCTGACTCAAACAACTCAGGATTACCTCAAGTAGGAGTTGCTGGTTCAGGTGGTTTTGGAACTATTAATCAAGGTTTCCTAGAGATGTCCAATGTTGACTTAGCCAATGAGTTTACTGAAATGATAGTTGCAAGTAGAGCTTACTCAGCTAACTCAAGAAGTATCACTACATCAGATGAGATGCTACAAGAATTGATAAATCTTAAGAGATAGTTGATGGTGTAATGAATATGTAGGGGCAGACGACCCTGTCTGCCCGATTAACTACATTTCAGATTCTTCGACTAGATCATAGGATGACAAGATATACAATCAAAAGTGGGGTTTTTAAAATGATAATGCTTACGGGAATAAATAAAAAAGAATTTTGCTTGAATTCAGATTTGATTTACAGAATAGATGAGGCTCATGATACAATCATTACTTTAATTGATGGAAAGACATTGAGAGTCTCAGATGAGATTGATGTTATTGTAGATAAGATAAAAGACTACAAAAGAAGTATTTTTACAAAGTTACCGGAGGGAATTCAATGAAAAGAAATATGTGGCCTCTAGCAGGCTTGGTAGCAGGTTCGGCAGTTATTATCTGGTCCATAATGATAGACGGAAGCATCAATAGTTTCATAAGTCTATCTTCAATATTGATAACTTTAGTTGGATCATTTTGTGCTTTATTGATAAGTTTTCCCTTCAAGACAATATCCAAGATACCAAATGTTATGAAGGTTCTCTTATTAACACCAAAGGATGATAGGGTTGGATTATTGAGGATGTTTACGGAATTATCCAAGAAGGCTAGACAAAATGGATTATTATCCTTGGAAGATGATATAGGCGATATGGATAATGAGTTGTTGTCCACAGGTTTACAAATGGTTGTAGATGGTATGGATGCTGATACCATCAAGGAAATATTAGAGCTAAATCTAGATGCCATTGAAAGAAGACATAGAATTGGTCAGGATGTATTCACTAAATGGGGAGAGCTAGCTCCAGGATTTGGTATGTTGGGTACACTTATAGGTCTTATTATTATGCTTGTAGATTTAAACGACCCTAGTGTAATTGGTGTTGGTATGGCTACAGCACTTATTACTACATTTTATGGAAGTTTGGCAGCCAACTTATTCTTTTTACCAATAGCAAACAATTTAAAATCTCAAACTGATGAAGAAATGTTTACAGGTGATTTGATTATAGACGGAATCCTAGAAATTCAAGCAGGTAGTAACCCTAGACTTATAGAGGAAAGACTGGCATCATATCTTTCACTAGAAGAGAAAAAGCAATTAGAGGAAGATGCGGGCAACCTAAGAGAGGCGAGCAGCTATGAGTAGACGTAAGAAACGTGGAGAAGATGGTGGAGGTGGAGGTAGTCCAGGTTGGATGACTACTTTCTCAGACTTAATGACACTTTTACTAACCTTCTTTATATTGATGTACTCAATGTCAAACTTAGATACGGATAAGTTTAAAAGTGTAGCCTTATCCTTCCAATCTATACTATCAGGTTCAGCTGGGGAATCAATTTTAAGTGAGCAGGATAGCATTATAGAGTTCACTGAAC
>CAYOFC010000013.1:1816-20917 GCA_964403265.1 uncultured Tissierella sp.
AATTATATGATAAGGTCTCCGATTATTTGGATGCAGGGGAATTAGGAGAGAATGTATCAGTCAGTATGAATGCTAAGGGTGTATTTGTTGAAATGAAAGACGCTATACTCTTTGAACCAGGTAGTGCATCCTTGAAGGTAGAAGGTATAGATGTTTTGAAGCAGTTGGAAGATTTGATCAATGATTTTGATAATGAACTAGTAGTTGAGGGATATACAGATGATGTACCTGAGTCAAGTGCAAGATTCCCTACTAACTGGGAGCTTTCTACTGCAAGGGCTGTTTCTGTAGTTAGATACCTGATTGATGAAGAAAATGTAGACCCTGAAAGACTATCTGCGGTGGGATATGGGGAACATAGGCCTATGGTGCCAAATGACAGTGTTGAAAATCGTGCTAGCAATAGACGAGTAAATATATTAATAATATTTGATGAGGAAAGTGATGGTTATGGAAGTTAAAGAGAAAAGAAATCTTGATAAGATATTTATTATTGTTTTATTGGTTGCAATCCTGCTATTGGTTATAGGAATTGGTTATTTACTAATATCAGATAGTGGTATGCCAGACTTTTCAGCTATACTTAAGTCAAACGGTGAGTATACAATCTCCCTAGATGAATTTGTGGTCAATCTCAAGTCCGAAAACAATAGTGTAAGAAGATACCTAAAGATTTCAATAGCTCTTATGTATACAAATGAGGATCATGGTACTGCTATAAGTTCAAATATGAATAAAATTCGTGATATTGTAATATCAAGCTTAAGAGATAAGTCTGCTGATGACTTTATGGATGAAAAAATAATATTAAATTTAAAATTAGATATTATAGATGCAATTAATGAATCTATTAATGTAATGGCCGTACAGGACCTTTATATTACCGATATAATTGTGCAGTGAGAGGAGCAAGTAAATGGATATAGATAGTTTCTTCTCTTTGATTCAAACTTTAATAATATTAGCTATAGTAATATTCTTGGCTAACTGGATTTTGAAGTATCTCAATAAATATATGACAGGAAGAACCAAGTTGATCAAAATTATTGAGAGAACTCAAGTGAATAAAAACTCATATTTGAGTGTTGTAAATATATGTGGACAATATTACTTAATGAGCTTTAATGAAAATAGTAGTGAGATATTGAAAGAACTGAGTGAAGAGGAAGTACAAGATCTATTAGTCCAGACAGAAGAAGAAGGACATGAGTATTATCTTGAAATGAGGAAGAAAATTGGGCAAAAAATACCGATATTTAAGAATAATAATAATAATTCTAGTGATTATGATACCACAGACGGTTCTAGCTAATCCATTAGATGTAATATTTGGTAGTGAAGGAGATCCTGCAGCTACTGTAGATACTGTTAAACTCTTTGTTATATTGACGGTTCTTTCATTGGCCCCTTCTTTTTTGATACTTACGACTTCTTTTACTAGGATTACAGTTGTATTATCATTTTTGAGAAATGCCATGGGTACCCAACAAAGCCCGTCAAACCAACTTTTAATAGGACTAGCATTATTTCTGACTTTTTTTATAATGCAACCTATATACACAGAGGTAATGGAAACAGCTGTAGGACCTTATCTTGCAGATGAAATAAGCCAGGACCAAGCCTTTGACTTGGCTACTGAACCTTTGAAGGAATTTATGCTGAAAGAAACTAGAGAAAAGGATTTGGCCTTATTTTTAAGGGCGTCAGGAAGTGAAAATGTAGCAGAGCCTATGGATTTACCTCTTACGGTAGTGGTGCCAGCTTTTGCGATTAGTGAGCTAAGATTAGCTTTTTCTATTGGATTTATTATATTTATACCATTTTTAGTTATAGATATGGTTGTAGCTAGTATATTGATGTCGATGGGGATGTTCATGTTACCGCCGGTTATGATTTCTCTGCCCTTTAAGATACTCTTATTTGTCTTGGTGGATGGTTGGTACTTAGTCGTGGAGTCCTTATTGAAAAGTTTTGCTTAAGAGGTGATTGGTATGACCCAGGTTTTGGTTTTGACTATAATGAGAAAAGCATTTTTCACCATAATGATTGTATCGGGACCAGTGCTAGTTATAGCTTTGGCTGTTGGGTTGGTCATCAGTATATTGCAAGCTACTACGCAGATCCAGGAACAGACCTTAAGTTTTGTTCCAAAGATAGTTGCCGTTATCTTTGCTTTGATAATATTTGGCAGCTTTATGATTAATAAATTGATTTCCCTGACTAGCGAATTATTCGCCTTAATAGAGACCATAGGATAATAGATATGACTATATATTTACAAAATTATATATTAATCTTAATAAGGGTTACCTCCTTTATTGTCGTTTGTCCAGGGTTTTCTTATAAGGGTTTATCTAATATATTTAAAGTGGCCTTGTCCATGATTTTGAGTGTATTGATTCATAGTGTGATACCTAATGTTGAGCTAGTAAATAGTATGTATTACCTATTATTTGCTGCTGTAGGAGAAGCTTTCCTAGGTTTGGCAATGGGTTATCTGACCAAGCTGGTCTTTGCAGCTATAGAAATAGGTGGACAACTGGTAGACTTTCAGGTAGGTTTTTCTATGGCATCTGTATATGATCCAGCAATGGGAATCCAGGCTTCTCACTATGGAAGGGTTTATTATTGGTTGTCTATTGCTATGTTTTTTATGTTGGATTTACACCATAAGCTTATAAATGCTACTATAAATTCATTTATAGTTATACCAATAGGTGAGTTAAATATAAGTGGAGCAGGTGTGGAGGGTATTATACATTTGTTTGCTACATCCTTTGAATTGGCTATAAATCTAGCTGCACCTATGATTATTGTAGTATTGGTTATAGATGTGGTACTGGGTATTATATCCAAAACCGTACCCCAGATAAATGTTCTAATGCTAGGTATGCCACTTAAATCTGGAGTTAGTTATTTTACTACACTTATAATGCTGGGATGGCTTATGGGAAGAATGGGAGGTATCGTATCGTCGATGCCTAAATACCTAGAGGATTTTATTAGGCTGTTTGCTTTTATAGGAGAATAATCATGAGTGATAAAGACACTAAAACTGAAGAGGCCACCCCCAAGCGGTTAAGTGATGCTAGGAAGAAGGGACAGATTCCAAAGAGCCAGGATTTAAACGCTGCTGTTTCTTTGTTGGTATTTACTATGCTTGCTAGTCTGTTGGGTCAATACTTGTATACCAATGGTCAAGTATATATGAAGAATTATTTTTCTATTGATATGTCAACTATAGATCTAACCGCTGCCAATGCTGGGACGCTTTTGATGAATAGCATAGTGCAATATGGGATTTTTGTTTTTCCTTTTATGGCTATTGCAGTCCTGATGGGATATTTGGTCAATATTGTACAAACAGGGTTTTTATTTACTAGTGAACCACTAAAACCTGATATAAAGAAACTAAATCCTATAGAGGGATTTAAAAATATAGTATCTACCAAGGCTATGTTTAACTTGGTTAAGAATTTATTGAAATTAATATTAGTATTTTATATTGCTTTTAACAACTTGATGGATTCAGCAAAACAAATCTTAAATGCAGGGAATATAGGTACCGAAAAATTATTCTTTTTTCTAATGGATTTTGTTAAGGAACTGACCATGGATATTGTAATTGTCATGATTATACTTGGAGTCGCAGATTTTGTGATGCAGAAATGGAATCACAAGAAGGACCTGCGTATGAGTATGCAAGAGATCAAGGATGAGTACAAGGAAATGGAGGGTAATCCTCAGGTAAAAGCAGCTAGACAACAGAAACAAAGGGAGTTGGCTATGGGAAGGATGATGGCGGATATACCTTCATCTACAGTTGTAGTCACCAACCCTACTCATATAGCTGTTGTATTAAGATATGATACAGAGATAGATCAGGCTCCTATTGTTACTGCAAAGGGTGCAGATCATTTAGCAGAAAAAATCAAAGAAGTGGCTAGGGAACATAATATCCCAATTTTAGAAAACAAGCCACTGGCAAGGACTATGTATAAGGATGTAGAAGTAGGACAGTACGTACCTATGGAGCTATACAAGGCAATTGCAGAAATACTAGCCTTAGTTTATGAAATGAATAAGAAGAAGAAGTTCAAGATTTAGATAAAAGGAGTTATATAATGCCAGCAATAATTAAGAAAGCCCTAGGTAGTATAAGTAAATATAATGATGTTGTGATTGCCTTTTTCGTGGTGGCTATAATAGGTGTAATTATAATACCTATTCCTAGTGGATTTCTGGATATTTTACTTGTTATGAGTATGGCATTAGGTATAACTATACTCTTGCTTACTTTATTCACCCAAAGTGTTCTGGAATTCTCAACCTTCCCTACATTACTATTGATTACCACTATGTTTAGATTGGCACTTAATATTTCTGCCACTAGACTGATCCTAAGTGATGGTAACGCAGGTCGGGTTATTACCGCATTCGGCGAGTTTGTTGCAGGAAACAACTATATTGTAGGTGCAATCATATTTATTATTATTATTATAGTTCAAATGGTTGTTGTAACAAGTGGTGCCAGCAGGGTTTCAGAGGTAACTGCTAGATTTACACTAGATGCCATGCCTGGTAAACAGATGGCTATAGATGCTGACCTGAACTCAGGTCTTATAGATGAAGACATGGCTAAGAAGAGAAGAAGTGACCTCCAAAGGGAAGCGGGCTTTTACGGCTCCATGGATGGTGCCAGTAAGTTCGTTAAAGGTGATGCTATCGCTGGTATTGTCATTACTATGATTAACTTAGTCGGTGGTATTCTACTATTTAGTATCCAAGAAGGTATGGGAGCTATGGAAGCTCTTGATGTATTTGGAAAGCTTACTATAGGGGCTGGACTTGTGAGTCAGATACCCTCACTATTGATATCTATTGCTTCTGGTATTATAGTTACTAGATCAGATGACAACCAAAGTTTTGGACAGTCCCTTGGGGGAGAGATATTTGGATCGGCCAAGGTTCTGATGATTGGTGGAGTAGTAATGCTAATTATAGGGATCGTACCTGGATTTCCAACAGTACCATTTGCTATAATGGCTGTTCTTCTTGGTGGATCTGGATATCTACTTAATGAAAATGATAAGGTAGAGCTGGAACATGAGATGAGAAGGTCAGAGGCTATGGTAGAGCAACAGATAAGTAGACCTGAGCCTGATGAAGGAGTCATGACCTTTCAGGTAGAGCCTATATCCTTGGAGATAGGTTATGGACTGATATCCCTTACTGATGATAGCAATGATAATAATTTAGTAAGTCATATAATGGCCATTCGTAGACAGTGTGCCAATGAATTAGGAATTATACTAAATCCAATTCGAATTCGAGATAATCTTCAACTAAATGCTAATGATTATGTGATAAAAATAAAGGGTAATCGAGTTGCTAGCGGAGAAATTTATGTTAATAAATATTTGGTAATTGAGCCAGGTGGGTCTGATTTTGAATTTAAGGGAATACCTGCTAAGGAGCCAGCTTTTGGACTTGAAGCCTTGTGGATTGATGAAAGCGACAGGGAAAAGGCTGAACTAGAGGGATATACTGTAGTCGATCCTACTGTTGTCTTGATTACTCATTTAAAAGAAATTATAAAAAGTAATAGCTTTGATTTATTGGGTAGACAGGAAGTCAAACAATTATTAGAAGGCATCAAGGATAAATATAATGTTGTAATAGATGAGCTGATACCAGATATTATGTCACTAGGTGAGGTACAGAAGGTTCTTCAAAATCTACTTAGGGAAAGTATACCTATCAATGATTTGGTTACGATTTTAGAGACCCTGGCTGATTTTGGTACTATGATTAAGGATTCGGAAACTTTGACCGAACACGTGAGACAAGCCCTTAAGAGGACTATTGTAAAACATCATCTTAACCATGAAGGGGTACTATCTGTTGTAACTGTTCATCCAGACTTGGAAGAGCTTATTGGAAATAGTATACAAAGGTCAACATCTGGTTCCATACCAGTCTTGCAGCCTGATGTTATAACAAAGATATTTGACAATGTAAAGACTGTCAGTGATACATTATTAGTAACTGGAGTGCAATTTGTAATATTGGCTTCACCAAAGACTAGGGTCGCAATTAGGAACTTGATCTCATATACTTTTCCGCATATTGCAGTACTATCATTAAATGAGATTCCTAACGATATTGAGATTGATGTTTTGGGAATGATCGAGAAGGTATAAAAAAGTAATGAAGATGGAAGGAGTATTCCATGGCTTATGCATATTCTGAACATGAAAATTTAATAATTAAACATTTACCTTTGGTAAAGAGATTGGTTTCGAAGATGGATGTTGGATATAACTATGAGTTGGATGACCTGATAAATATTGGGGTCATTGGCTTGATGGACGCTATCAAGAAGTATGATAAGGATAAAAATGTGCCCTTTGAGGCATATGCAACTTTAAGGATTAGGGGTGCAGTTTTAGATGAGTTAAGAAGGGCTGGCCCAGTATCAAGAGACAGAATAAGCAAGCTAAATCAATACTATCAGGCTAAGGAAGAATTAGAAAAAAGAAATCTAAGATCTGCTGATGAAGAAGAAATCATAGAAGAGCTAGGTATTGATAAAAAGGAATTATCCAAAATCCACGAAACCGTCCACTATTTATCCAATGTTTCTTTAGAGACAGCTATATTTTCCAGTGATGGTAGTGATATGTATCTGATGGATATAATTGAAGACAATAATGTTGAGACACCTGAGGATATATTTATTAAAGGTGAGAGAAAATCAATGCTTAAAAATGCTATAGTTATGCTTGATGAAAGAGAGCAGACCATATTGAATCTATATTATGTAGAGGAGCTGACCCTTAAGGAGATTGCCTATATATTGGATATTTCCACACCAAGGGTATCCCAAATTCATGGAAAGATACTGATAAAACTAAGAGGATTACTAGAAGAGTAGGGACAGAGGGTCAGGGTAAGTGTCCCACTTGATGGGGAAGGCCTGAATATAGGAGGTTAAAATATGTTAAGAAGTGTTGAAACGGTCAACAGAAATATGAATGTACTTCAAAAGAGATTAGAGAATTCGGGATCAAATATAACTAATGTAAATACTCCTGGATATAAATTCCAAGGTATGGTCCAATCCACAATGGAATCCTATGAGATGTTAAACTTCTCTGGTGGTAGAAATCTTGATCAAAGAAATGATATAGGAGACTTTGTGTTTGGAAACCAAATAGACCTTGTATATAGGAATTTTGAACAAGGAATCCATAGCCAAACAGATAGAAGGACGGATTTTGCAATTGCCGGTAATGGGTTTTTTGTTGTGGAGATGGAAGACGGACTTGGATTTACTAGAAATGGTAATTTTCTTATAAATGATGACAATCTACTGACTACAATGGAAGGATATGCTGTCATGGGAGAAGGGGCAAATGGTGGAATGGCTCCTATATATATCTATGATGAAAACTTTCAAGTAGATAGCCAAGGAAATATCATAAATCATGATACAAAGCTACTTATAGCGGATTTTGACGATTACCAGGGGCTGGAAACTATAGGGGACACTATATTTGTATCCGATGGAGGATATAATCTTATAGATGGTGAAGTACGTCAAAGTTTCCTAGAATTTTCAAATGTAGATGTGGCAGATGAATTGGTAAAAATGATAGAAATATCTAGAGAGTTTGAGTCCAACCAAAAGATACTAAATAGTATGGATGAAACTCTAAGACAAGCAGTTAATGAAATTGGAAGGGTCTAGGTGAGTAGAATGAATTCTATTTTAAATATAGGTAAAACAGGACTACATGCAACACAGAGAAAGATGGATGCTTTAGCTGATGATATAGCTAATGTAAATACCTATGGATATAAAAGAAAAGATATTAGTTTTCAAGAACTATTGACTAATCAAATCCATGAAAATGATGTTATACTTTCGGAAAATGTAAATAATGCAAGAATCAACATGGGTACGAAAAGCGGTGTTTCCAGTGTAAATTATGAGCAGGGAGCTATTTTTGAAACACCTCGTGAGTTTGATATGGCTATTGAAGGACAAGGATTTTTTGGAATTCTTGATGGTGAAGGAAATTTAGCCCTAACTAGGGATGGCAATTTTCATTTAAATCCAGATGGAAGTATTACGAATGCTAGTGGATATTATTTGAGTTTGGACTATGAATTAGCACCAGAGGAATGGTCCAACGAAAAGATAGTTATAAGCCCTGATGGTAGGATTATACAAAATTTTGACGATGAAGAGATGGATCAACAAGGTGAAGTAGAAGTAGCTAGGGTAATTCTATACAATCCAGAGTCCCTTAATTCACTAATACCATTGGGTGAAGGAAGATATTTACCTAATGAAAATGCGCAAGTTTACAATTCTATCGATAATGAAGAGGGCTTTGGAAGTATCAGACAATACGCATTGGAAGGATCCAATGTAGACTTAGCAAAGTCATTTACAGAAATGATCACAGCTCAAAGGTCATATTCACTAAGCCTGAAGACGGTTCAGACTACAGATGATATAATGTCCATGATAAATAATATAAAATAAGATAAATTATAGTTTTAGTCTGTCATTCTGAACTTTAGGGAAGAATCTTGAATCTATTGAAAACATAAGATCCTTCCTTCGCTCAGGATGACATTTTGTTAGGCATAAAACTTTTTGATGGTATGAGGCACAATTGTATGCCTTTTTTTTATTTAGCTAGTCTGATATAATGTATCTATAAGAATTAAATTATGTTAGTAAAGGCGGGAAGATGATGGAAAAGAGGATATTAGGTAGGACTGGATTTGAGGTTTCTATTGTTGGATTCGGTGGTATTCCAATTCAAAGGGTTGATGAAGATACAGCCTATGAACTGGTGAAGACAGCATATGATAATGGAATAAACTTTATAGATACAGCTAGGGGATACATGGAAAGCGAAAAGCTGTTAGGCCATGCTTTGGAGAAGGTAGGAAGAGACAAGTTCATCCTAGCTACCAAATCTATGAACAGGACTTATGATGGTGTATTGGAGGAAATACATACAAGTCTTAAGAATTTAAGAACTGACTATTTGGATTTATATCAGTTCCATAATGTAAGAACAAGAGTAGAATTGGATACAGTTATGGGGGAAAACGGTGCTCTTAAAGCAGTCAAAGAGTTGCAAGCTAAGGGAGTAATAAAAGAGATAGGTATCACAAGTCATAGTGTTGACCTATTGGATATTGCGTTAGACACTGGAGAGTTTAGTACTATACAATACCCATATAACCCTGTTGAGCAACAAGGTGCGCCAGTGTTTAAAAAGGCTAAAGAAAATAATATTGGTGTTATAGTAATGAAACCTTTAGCAGGGGGTGCTATTCCAAAGGGAGAGCTGTGTTTAAGATTTATATTTGAAAATGATGATGTAACTTCAGCTATACCTGGAATGGATACTGTAGAGCAGATAATAGAAAATACAAGGGCTGGAATAGATAGAAGGCCATTAAATGACGAAGAAAGAGCATCGCTAAAAGCAGAAGCGGATACCTTGGGAGAAGAGTTCTGTAGAAGATGTGGATATTGTGGTCCATGTTCAGTAGGTATAGATATACCAACTCAATTTGTAATGGAAGGATACTACACAAGGTACAATCTTCAAGACTGGGCAGTGGCTAGGTACGATGCAATGGATGTCCGTGCAGGAGATTGTATAGAGTGTGGAGACTGCGAACCAAGATGTCCATATGACCTACCTATAATCAAGATGCTTAAAAGGGTAGAAAGTAATTTAGGTTAAGAAGCTAGATTAACAAGAAAAAAGAGTGTTTTAAATTGAAGGGTTGGTAGTCTAATGATAAGTCTTTTGAGAGATATGCAATCAACAGTAATAAAATATGCAGAGGTATTATCACAAATCCTTAGGGTAGATGTGGAGATAGTGGATGATAGACTATACAGAATAGCTGGTACTGGAATGTTTGCTAGCCGATTGAATGAATACATGGAGGAAGAAGGACATGTATATAAAGAGGTCATGAGAAGTGGCGAAAGGCAAATAGTTATGGATCCAGGTAATCATCCAATATGTAGATTTTGTATTAAACAAGAAAATTGTGATGAGACTTTTGAAATAAGTATGCCAATTAAGATGCACGAGGAAGTCATAGGTGTAATAGGCTTGGTATGCTTTACTGAAGAACAAAGAGAACATATTTTAAGCAACTTAAATATATATACGGAATTCTTGGAGCAGATTTCTGATTTAATTGCATCTAAGGCTAGAGAAGGACTAGAAGTAAATAAGATGAAAAATGTTATAGAGATGTTAAGTAGCACAATAGAAAAAATTGAACAAGGCGTTTTAATAGTTAATGATCAAAATAAGATTAGTAATATCAACAGCACTGGAATCAAAATGCTAGATTTAGAAAATAGACCAGAATATATTGACAAAATAAATAAAACTGGCAACGAAATACTAAATTTTACAGAGTATGAACTAACTATAGGCAATGAAAAGTACTATATATTAGGAGAAGAGCACAGGATTATAACAGGGGTGTCAAGCTTTGATAGTGTCTATGTGTTTACAAATATAAGTACCCTTGAAGCCATATCCACATCTATTTCTACAACTAAGGAAAATATGGGGCTAGAGAATATCATAGGGAAAAGTAATGAAATGCTAGCAATCAAAAATAAGATAAAGAAAATAAGATCTTCTAACTCTACAGTATTAATTACAGGTGAAAGTGGTACGGGTAAGGAACTATTTGCTAGGGGAATCCATATGGAAAGCGATAGAAGGGAAAATGCTTTTGTGGCTATTAACTGTGCTGCAATACCAGATACCCTATTAGAATCAGAACTATTTGGATATGTTAAAGGTGCATTTACAGGGGCAGATCCAAAGGGGAAAATAGGTAAGATAGAGTTTGCCAATAAGGGGACTTTGTTTTTAGATGAAATAGGAGATATGCCTTTATATTTACAATCCAAACTACTGAGGGTCCTAGAAGAGCGTGAGATTATACGTCTGGGATCCAATACGGGTACCCCAGTAGATATAAGGGTTATAGCTGCTACAAACAAGGATTTAGAAGCCTTAATAGATGAGAAGATATTTAGAGAAGACCTATTTTACAGATTAAATGTAATCCCTTTTCAAATACCACCTCTAAGAGAGAGAAAAGATGATATAAGAATTATAACTCATCACTTTGGTGAGAAATATTCTAGACTGTTTAGAAAAGATAATGTAGCTTTTAGCGATGAAGTATTAGATTATTTTTTAGAATATGATTGGCCAGGTAATATTAGGGAATTAGAAAATGTTGTGGAATATGCTATGAATATGGTTGAGAGCAATGGTATAGTTAATTTGCTACATTTGCCTAAGTCTATATTAGAAAATGAAAATGAGATAAGTACTAGCTTATCCTTGGAAGCAATGGAGAAGGAATATATTAAAAAGGCATTATCCCTATATGGTGATAGCCAGGAAGGTAAGGAGAAGGCAGCAGATGAGCTGGGTATTGGTATAGCGACCTTGTATAGAAAGATAAAAAAATATGCTATTTAAAAAATTATCAAAATGATAATCCGTTATCATTTTGATAATTCCTTTATAAAGGGGATAATATAAAGATTATAGTAACTAAATCTAAAATAAAAGAGTCAACAATTATCAAAATGATAATTGTTGACTCTTTTATTTTCTAGTGATTTTAATTATGAAAAATTTATTATAGCTTATAAAGGTTGAAATTTAGACCTTGGATAAATAATGTACATGAATATTCATAAGTTGGCATACTAATTGCAATTATATACTAGTGTAAGGTCTTAAAAGTAAAGGGGAGGAAAAAATGACAAGTAAACAAGAGTATATCAAAGCAAATTTGACTAATGTAAGAAATGAGAATCCAAAGGTAAGTGTGGATTTCATTTCTGAAGCGACAATAAAGAAAGTAAATGAGTTTCATAAAAGTTTTGACGAGTATACAGTAACACCCTTACACAATTTAGAGGGTTTAGCTAATAGTGTTGGAGTTAAAGGTATTTATTTAAAGGATGAATCTTATAGATTCGGCCTGAATGCTTTCAAGGTATTAGGTGGTGCTTATGCAATAGGTCATTACTTAGCAGATAAACTAGGAATGGATATATCAGAGGTGAATTTTGAGTATCTACGTTCTAAAGAAGTAAAAGAAAAAATAGGTGAAATTACTTTTGTAACTGCTACAGATGGAAACCATGGTAGAGGAGTAGCTTGGGCTGCTAATCAATTAGGGCAAAAATCAGTTGTATATATGCCAAAAGGGTCATCGCAAATTAGATTAGATAATATCAGAAAAGAAGGCTCTGATGCATCCATTATAGATGGAAACTACGAAGATGCAGTTAGACTTTCAGATGAAATGGCTAAGAAACATGGTTGGGTAGTAATCCAAGATACAGCATGGGAAGGTTATGAAGATATCCCAGTATGGATTATGCAAGGTTACGGAACATTGATTAATGAAGCAATGGAGCAGTTAGAAGGCTATGGAGTAGACAAACCGACTCACGTATTTTTACAAGCTGGTGTAGGGTCTTTTGCAGGAGCAATACTTGGATACTTAGTGGACAAATTTGGTGAAGATAGGCCTATTACACTAGTGGTTGAGCCAGATGATGCAAACTGCTTATATTTGTCTTCACTAAGTGGAAAAATGGAAATAGTAGAAGGAGATATGCCTACTATAATGGCAGGTTTAGCATGTGGTGCTCCAAATACTGTAAGTTATGAAATATTAAAAGACTATGCAGATGGATATCTTTCCTGTCCTGACTATACCGCAGCACGTGGTATGAGAATCCTAGCAGCACCAGTGAAAGGAGATCCTCAAGTAATCTCAGGTGAATCAGGAGCAGTTGGAACAGGTGTAATCACACTTCTAATGGAAAGAGACGAGTATAAAGACCTAAGAGAAAGTCTAAAATTAGACGAAAATTCAACAGTGCTACTAATAAGTACTGAAGGAGATACAGACCCACAAAAGTATAAAGATGTTGTTTGGGATGGAGATAGTAGTTCTATCTAGATTTATCAAAGGTTTTTAAAATAAATATAGTTTATAAGTAGTAAAATTATGGCGATTGAGAATTATTATTTACATTTTATAATTCTCAATTGTCAACACTAAAAAAAATGGAGATGAAGTAAATGAACAATGGCAATTATAAGTACTCAATAGAAGGAAAACATTTGCTTAAAAGGTTAAAAGACCTTGGTGAAACAGGACGTGATGAGAATCAGGTTCTATCAAGACTAGAAGCTACAGAAAGTGAAAAAGAAGGAAGAGATGCTGTAGTAGGCTGGATGAAGGAAATGGGCCTAGAGGTAGTAGTAGATAGAGTTGGAAATATTTTTGGTGTATGGAGTGATGATAAGAATAAAGATAAGGCACCTATTATGATGGGTTCCCATATAGACTCGGTTATGAATGCGGGTATCTATGATGGTTGTTATGGAGTTCTTGGTGGAATGGAAGTAATAAGGACTTTGAAAGAAAAAGGCTATAGTTCACCAAGACCATTGGTAGTTGGAGCATTTACAAATGAAGAAGGAGTACGTTATCAACCAGATATGTTGGGCTCGCTGACATATGTAGGAGGATTATCAGTTGATGAGGCGTTGAATACAGTTGGAATCGATGGATCTATCTTAGGAGAAGAATTAGAAAAAATAGGATATTCAGGTACTGAAGAGCTAGGTTTTCTTAAGCCACATGCATTTGTAGAACTTCATGTAGAACAAGGACCTATATTAGACCACGAAAACTTGTCAATTGGAGTAGTTGAAAGTGTGCAAGGGATTTCCTGGCAAAAAATTACCATAGAAGGTGAGGCAAATCATGCTGGTACTACACCTACTAGTTTAAGAATAGATGCAGGTTTAGCAGCTGCTAAAGTTAATACATTCCTAAGGGAAAGAGCAGATAAGTCAAATCATACAACAGTGGCTACAGTAGGAAGTATGAATTTTGAACCAAATCTTGTAAATGTAATACCATCAAAGGTTACTTTCACTGTAGATATAAGAAACTCAAATTTAGATATGTTTAGGGAAGAAGGAGAGGCTCTGAAGTTATATCTAGATGAGTTAAGGGAAACAGATAAGGTTAAAATATCTACTGAAAGTTTAGCACAATTTGACCCAGTACCATTTGATGAAAATGTTATAAAAATTATAGAAGCTGCTACTGAGAAAAGAGGGCTAAAAAATAAGAGGATGACTTCTGGTGCTGGACATGATGCTCAAATGTTGGCTCGTATCTGTCCTACAGCTATGATTTTTGCTCCTAGTATCAAAGGTATTAGCCATAATCCTAAGGAGGATACTCTAGAAGAGGATCTAGTAGCTGGAGCAAATATACTTTTAGATGTGATTCTTGAGTTAGTAGAAGGTTAATATTGGAATAATTGTACTGATCATTGCTGGAAGTATGGGGGTATTGCCACAATACCCTTGTAGAGACTACTACTAATTATAGCAGGAGGTGGATAGAATGAATAAAAAAGAAATGGTGGAAAAACTAACACAAGATTTTATCAAGATTAAATCTTACTCAGGAAATGAGGAAGAAATGGTAGAAATGTTAAAAAATATTTTTGAAGAACTTGATTTTGATGACTATCATATTGATGAATACGGCAGTATCATAGGTAGAATCCGAGGAAGTAAACCAGGCAAGAAAATATTATTTGATTCACACTTAGATACGGTTGAAGTAGCCGACCCAGAAAAGTGGTCTGTCAATCCATTTGGCGGGGAACTTATAAGAGGAAATATTTATGGTAGAGGTGCTAGTGACATGAAGGGCGCATTAGCTGCTTCTATTGTAGCTGTTCATGATTTTGCCAAGACTACAAATAAGGATTTCCCAGGTGAAATCTTTGTAGCAGGTGGGGTGCATGAAGAGTGCTTCGAAGGTATAGCAGCTAGAAAAGTAAGTGAATATATAAAACCAGATTATGTAGTTATATGTGAGGCTTCAGAATTAAACTTGAAAGTTGGTCAAAAAGGAAGGGCAGAGATCGTATTTGAAATCTTTGGAAAACCAGCTCATTCTGCAACTCCAAGCATGGGTATCAATGCAGTATACAAAGCAGCAGACTTGATTAAAAGAATTCAACAACTGGAAACAAGATATGATGAATTCTTAGGATATGGAATATTTGAACTAGTAGATATAAAATCATCTCCATATCCAGGGGCTTCAGTAGTACCTGAGTATTGTAAAATAACCTACGATAGAAGATTGTTGGTTGGAGAAACTAAGGAAAGTGTATTGGAGCCAATAAAAAATTTAATAGATGAAATGAAGAAAGAAGATTCAACATTCGAGGCAAAGGTTTCCTATGTAACTGGTAAAGAAAAATGTTGGACAGGGACTACTATTGAAGGTGAAAGATTTTTTCCAGGTTGGAGATTTAATGAATCAGAGGAATTTATACAAGACATACATGAAGAATTGAAAGTAATGGGTTTAAGCCCAGAAATTTCACAATATCCATTCTGTACAAATGGTAGCCACTATGCTGGAGAAGCTGGAATTAAAACCATAGGATATGGGCCATCAAGGGAAGATTTGGCTCATACAATTGATGAATACGTTGAAATAGAACAGTTGAACAAGGCTGTAAATGGTTATTATGGTATTTTAAAAGCACTACTAAAATAAAAAACTTAGAGGAGATGGATTATTATGCAGGATAAGCAAACAACAGCACTGATTATTATTATGCTTTATATGGCAGTAACAATTGGAATTGGATTTTTTACATCATGGAAGAACAGTAAGAAAGAGCAAAGTAATGAAGATTTCCTAATGGCAGGTAAGTCCCTAGGACCAGTAGTATTAGCAGCAACACTATTCGCTGCCAATACAGGAGGAGCATCAACAACTGGTATAGCAACAAACGTATATCAATACGGATTATCTGCAAGCTGGTATGTAATAGCAGCGGGTATTGGATTTGTGTTAGTATCCTTTATTGCGCCTTATTTTAGAAGATCATCAGCAACAACAGTACCACAAATTATAAAAATGAGATATGGTAAAAACTCCCATATAATAACAGCAGTTACGTCAATCGCAGCACTTTTTATGGCGACGGGAGCACAAATATTAGCTACAGCTACAATAATAAATACTGTAACAGGACTTGATTTTAAAACAGCTGCTATAATTACAACATTTGTAGTTATCGGATACACAATGATAGGTGGATTTGCTTCAGTTGCAGCTGCAAATATGATGCATGTTATGTTTATTACAGTAGGAATGACTATAGTTATGTTTATTATAGTAAACAATCCAGTTGTAGGCGGTTTTTCCAACTTGTTTGCAAAGGCAAAAGAAGTAACAGGACCTACAGGAGAAAGCTTAAATCTAACTAGTATGATAAAGGTTGGTGTACCAACTATTATAGGATATGTAGCCATGTACTTTATGACATTCCCAACTGGACAAGAAATTGTACAAACTTTCTGTTCGGCAAAAGATGGAAAGTCAGCAATGAACGGTTCAATCTTAGCAGGAGTACTTTCTGCAGCATATGCTATTGTCCCAGCTATTATAGGTTTAGTAGGATATACATTTATTGATGGATTTGCATCAGGACCACAAAAATCAGCTTTAGCTGAAACTACATTGGCATTTGCACCAGGAATTGCAGCAGGGGTAATATTAGCAGCTATTTGTGCAGCAACAATATCATCAGCTTCAGGTAATATGATAGGTACTGCTACGATGTTTACTAATGATATATTTAGACCATATATCAACAAAGGAGTAGCGGATGATAAAAAAGAAGTTTGGATTTCAAGAGTAGTTATGGTAATCGTAGGTGTTACTGGATTGATAATTGCTATATCAGCTTCAAATATCATCTCTGTAATGATGGGTGCATTTGCTCTTAGATCTGCAGGACCTTTTGCAGCATTTATCTGTGGATTATTCTACAAAAATGTAACTCAAAATGCAGGATTTATTTCAATAATCGCTGGAACAGTAATGGCTGGAATCTGGATTTATGCACTGAATACACCTTGGGGACTTAACTCAATGGTTCCAGGAGGTATAGTGGCGTTTATAGTTATATTCTTAGTTTCATACGTGGACAGAAAGAATGGAGCCAAACCTGCTCCGCTGATAGAATTTGATACTGAATAAGCTTAATAAGCTTATATCATAGAAAGGAAAGGTGGAAACATGAAAATACTTATTAAAAATGGTACTATTATTGATGGTACTGGTAAAGAAAGATTTAAAGAGGATATACTTATAGAGAATGATGTAATTGTAAAAATAGGAGATGTAAGTGAAGGTAATTTTGATAAAATAATTGATGCAGAAGGCATGATAGTTTCACCTGGGTTTATTGATACCCATAGCCATTCAAGTATGTTGTTATTTAAAGATTCATATTTGTCACCAAAGATTAGACAGGGGATCACAACAGAGCTAGTTGCTCAAGATGGAATGGGTCCAGCTCCAGTTAGTGAAGAGACTTTATCACCTTGGATAAAAGCTATGAAAGGTCTTGAAGGTGATTATAAGGTAGATTGGACATGGAGAAGTGTGGCTGATTATTTAGAAACAATTGAGAATCTGGATTTAGGACCTAACGTAGCATATTTAGCTCCACATGGTAATATCAGAATGGTATCCATGGGTCTGGATAATAGAAAACCTACTGAAGAAGAAATGAAATTGATGCAGGAAAATCTATCAAAGGCTATGGACGAAGGTGCTTTCGGTATGTCAACAGGTATGATATATCCACCATGTGTTTATGCTGATTCAGATGAATTCGTAGAGCTAGGAAAGGTTTTAAATGAAAAAGGGGGAGTATTTGTTACCCATCAAAGAAGTGAAGCTGATGATATTTTAAACTCTATGGAAGAGATATTAAGTATCGGAGAGAAAAGTGGCTGTAAAGTACATTTCTCACACTTTAAGGTTTGCGGAAAGAAAAACTGGGATAAGTTTCCTAAGGTTCTTGACAGACTAGACAAGGCTAAGGAAGATGGAATGACAGTATCCTTCGACCAATACCCATATGTTGCAGGAAGCACTATGATGAGTGTTATTTTACCACCTTGGGTTCATGATGGAGGAACAGATAAATTATTAGAAAGACTTAAGGATCAAGATTTAAGAGAGAAGATGAAGCAAGATATAGCTAATGGAATCCCAGGATGGGATAACTTCGTAGAGTTTGCAGGCTTAGAAGGTATATTTGTTACATTTGTTGGTAGTGAGAAAAATGAGGATGTAGTAGGTAAGGACCTAGTAGAAGTTGGTAAAATCAAGGGTAAGGATCCACTAGATGCTATATTTGATGTAATTCTTGAAGAAGAAAATATAGTAGGCTTAGTAGACTTTTATGGTACAGAAGAGCATGTTAAATTAATCATGAGCCGTCCTGAGCAGAATGTTTGTACAGATGGAATCATGGGTGGTAAACCACATCCAAGATTGTATGGAGCTTTCCCTAGGGTTTTGGGAAAATATGTTAGGGAAGAAAATACATTCTCCCTAGAAACTGCAATCCATAAAATGACTGGAAAATCTGCTGAAGTACTTGGACTAAATGATAGGGGATATTTAAAAGTAGGTCTAGCTGCTGATATAGTAGTATTTGATCCTGAAACAATTATAGATACTGCAGATTATACGGATCCAATTCAATATCCAATAGGAATTGATTATGTATTAGTAAATGGTAAGATCTTAGTTAATGATGGAGAACCACAAGCACAAAAAGCTGGTAAAGTATTAAGATTCAAAAAATAATATTATTTTATATAAAAAATCCTTGGATAAAGTTAGTTTTATCCAAGGATTTTTTAATATTTATTTTTAGCAAATAGAACCTTAATTAGATGGATATAAACACCAATTGTAAATATATGTTATAATTTAGGTAACAATGTTAAAATAATATTAATATAAGGGGAGTTGCTGAAACCATGTAAACAAATTCATGATAATCAGTCAGACAAAAGGCAAGTGTGGATTAAATGGAGGTGAGTAATATGCAACAGTTCTACTATACTTACG
>CAYOFC010000014.1:0-20726 GCA_964403265.1 uncultured Tissierella sp.
CAACAATTACTATCAAACCATCTTCCGAAAGATGCTTTCTATCCCTTAGAACTATATTTCCAACATCTCCAACTCCAAGACCATCTACTAATATGTTTCCAGATGCAACAGAAGGTCCTCTATTGGCTTTAGTTTTTGTAAATTCTACACAATTACCATTATCTAAAATAAATATATTGTCTTTACTCATACCTAAGGATTCAGAAAGGTCTGCATTAGCTCTTAGATGCCTATATTCACCATGGGCAGGAATAAAATATTCAGGATTTACTAAAGTATGGATTAATTTTAACTCTTCCTGTCTAGCATGGCCCGATACGTGAACTTCAGCCAATGATTCATAAACTACCTCTGTACCATTCTCTATTAGTTTATTTATTACCCTAGATATTGTCTTTTCATTACCAGGTATTGGAGAAGCAGATAATATAACCAAATCATCTGGTAATAGACTAATCTTTCTATGCTCCGAGAAAGCTATTCTAGTCAATGCGGACATAGGCTCTCCTTGAGAACCAGTCGTTATAAGAACTAGCTCATCATTTCTATACTTATCCATATCGTTTATATCAATTAAAGTACCATCTTGTATAGTTAAATATCCCAAATCATTTGCAACAGTAGTGTTATTTACCATGGATCGTCCTGATAAAACAATCTTTCTATTGTTAAGTTCAGCAGCATTGATTATTTGCTGTACACGATGGATATTTGATGCAAAAGTAGCCACTATAATTCTGCCCTTTGCACTTCCAAATAACTCTCTAAAGGTATTACCAACAGTACTCTCACTCATAGTAAATCCAGGTCTTTCAGCATTTGTACTATCAGACATTAAACAAAGTACACCTTTTCTTCCCAGTTCAGCAAATCTGTGTAAATCAGTTACATCGCCTGATATAGGAGTAAAATCTACTTTAAAATCCCCTGTATGGACTACTGTACCTACTGGAGAATTTATAGCCATGGCGCAGCTATCAGGAATACTATGGCCCGTTCTAATAAATTCAACATTAAATTTACCTGCAGTAATCGTATCACCATGTTTAACAACATTAAGATCTACTTTTCCTAACTTGTGTTCTTTTAATTTTGTCTCTAACAATCCAAGAGTTAACTTAGTTCCATATATAGGGAAGTTAAGTTTCTTTAAAGTGTATGGAATTGCTCCAACATGGTCCTCATGTCCATGGGTCAAAAACAATCCTCTGATTTTATCTTTGTTCTTTATTAGATAAGTTATATCCGGTATTACAATATCTACTCCTAGCATTTCATCTTCAGGGAATGTCATCCCACAATCTACCAGTATGATATCATCTTTATACTCAAAAACAGTTAAGTTCTTCCCAACTTCCCCCATTCCTCCCAGGGGTATTATCTTTAATTTACTTTCTTTACTCATTCCATCTCTCCTCATGCTCTCTTAACATTAGTATTCTTATTTTCTCATATTTAATTCTCTACAATAGAAAAAAACCCATAGGGTTTTAGTGAGTAGCAATAAGGATTAAGAATTACAATCATTGCAATATCCATAAAATTGTACATTATGATCTATTATGGAAAAATTTTCGTCGCTTTCTATTTTCTTCTCTAGAGAATCCAAAAGATCCAACTTTACCTCCATTACCTTTCCGCATTTTAGGCATATCAAATGATGATGATGGTGATCACCCGTTCCTTGATTTAGCTCATATCTACTAAAACCATCATCAAAATTTAATTTATAGACTATATCCAATTTTTCGAATAACTGCAATGTCCTATAAATTGTAGCAATACCAATTTCAGGATTAGCTTTAGAAACTATACTATAAATTTCATCACAACTTAAATGTTCGTCACTATTTTCAAGTATTGTGTTTAATATAGCTTCTCTTTGATAAGTTAATTTATAGCCTCCGTTTCGTAAGCTATCCTTATAATTATCCAAATCTCTTTTCACTACATCCACCCGTTCGTTTTCTATTAATTAATCTTAACCTACATTTACATTATTGTCAACTATTGTAAATTTTCTTTCATTAATTCCTCATAAGCCTCTTGTGCATCATTTAACTCTTCATCGTCTATACCTACAAGTAATTCATCTCCATTGTCATCCATTTCAATCCTTAATATATAAGTATATGACTCTATATCTTCTGCAGGCAATAATGCTACATAATCAGTGTCATCCAGAGTAAATTTAGCCTTTACTATAAATTCAATTTCATTTCCTAATTCATCATAAAAAAGATGTCTTTCACCCATTACAAATCCCTCCCTATACTATCTAAATATGTTTGTAATATATAAGTCGCTGCTACCTTATCAATATATTTTTTCCTGTTTTCACGTCTAACATCGCCTTCTATAAGAATACGCTCCGCTGACATTGTCGTCATTCTTTCATCTATATATATAAGATCTATTTTGAACTTATTTTTTAATTTCTCAGCAAATTTAATAACTTTTTCCCCTTGAGGCCCTATTGTATTATTCATGTTCTTTGGCAATCCAACCACAACTTTATTTATGCCATATTCACCAATCATCTTCTCAATTGCCTCATAATCTTTTTTGTTGCTTTCTCTTTTAATAGTTGTAATCCCTTGTGCAGTGAAACCTAAAGGGTCACTAACTGCAACTCCAATCGTTTTATCTCCAACATCTAAACCTAATATTCTTTCCATTCAACTCTCCATTTTTAAATTACTTTTATACAAAATTCAGGGCAGACAGTTGCACAATAACCACATAATATACATTTCTCATTTGGTACTGCCCTATTTCCCTCGATTATAATTCCATTTTGCTTACATCTATCTTGACAATTACCGCAAGCTATACAGTAGTCTGCTACAATTAATCTTCTATTTTTTTTATCAATAATTTTTTTCAACTCACTAGACATGTACCCATAATTTAACAAGTGAATATTTGCATCTATTTCATCAAGAGACTGCATACCTATTGCAATTGAATCTATAAAAGAAATATCCTTTACGAAATTAAAAGCTTCTTCTATGTCCCTTATAAGATGTCCTCCGCCTAAAGGTTTCATACTATATATACCCTTACCCATCTTGTGTACCTCTTTAACTATTTTTAACATATCTTCAATATTTCCATCTTGGATACCAATCCCGCTTTTATTAATTATAGGATGGACGATTTCAATTTCTTTGTAGTCCTTGGCTGCCTGAACTCCAGAAACCCTATGGGTAGATATTCCAAACCCCCTAATTTTACCTTCTTCTTTAGCCTTTATAAAATACTCTACTGCTTCATAATGTCCTTTCACAGTATGTACACTTTCCTGTTCATGCAATAGAAATATATCTATGTAATCTGTTCCTATCTCTTTTAAGGCTCTTTCTAGACTTTCCTTAGCCATTTCTTTAGTATAGGCATAGGTTTTGGTAGCTATGACGTAATCTTCTCTTTTTATACCCTTTAAGGCCTCACTAATATATTGATAATTATCATATATTTCAGCAGTGTCTAAAAAATTTATACCTTTATTATATGCATATTCTATTAAATAAGCTCCTTCTTTTGTAGATAGATTTGCTTGAAAAGGAGTCATGGTCAATGACCCAAAACACAATCTAGAAACTTCAATATCTGTATTTCCTAATCTAACTTTATCCATAAATCCTCTTCCTAAATAATTATATGCATAGCTGATAGGGCAGAAAATGTCTGCCCTATCAGCTATAAGGATGGTATGATTTGAACCCTATTGTTCAACCCTTCCATAACCCGCTTTATTTCTCAACAGATAAATATTCCTTTAATATTTCCCCTAATAGTTCATCACGCTCTAATTGTCTGATTAGGGATCTTGCATTATTATGACTTGTAATGTATGTTGGATCACCTGATAGAATATATCCAATAATTTGATTGATTGGCTCATATCCCTTTTCCTTTAATGCCTCATGTACTTGTAATAAAATCTCTTTTGTCTGTATAGTGTTATCTTTTTGTGATTTAAACATCATGGTTTCATTAAAATCCATACTCATACGAACACCCCCACTATTTATTATACCATAAATTGGTATGGTGTATATACAACCTAAAACATTGTTTAACTACTTCATTTGACCATTAACTAGTTCCACTACAATTCCCAAAGCATCATCTACTTTTGTAGCATCCCTACCACCTGCTTGGGCCATATCAGGTCTACCACCACCATTACCGCCCGTTACCTTTGCTACCTCTCTTACAATATTACCAGCAGATATACCCTTTGCATTTAGGTCCTTAGTTGCCATAGCAAGGAAGGTAACTTTATCACCATTTACAGAGGCAAGAACTACTACCCCAGATCCGATTTTGTTTCGAACTTCATCGCCTAAATTTCTTAAACTATCTATATCCATATTTTCAACTTTATAGGTAACTATTTTAACGCCATTAGCATCTATAGATGAGTTGATAATATCTTGGGCAATATCTGTAGCTAATTTTCTTTTCAGTTCTTCTATTTCTTTATCTTTTAATTTAATTTCTTCTGTTAGAGACTGGGCTTTTTCCAATAGGCTACTTCTATTTGATTTTAGAGTATGGCTAATTTCGTCTATTTCACTATTCAATTCATTTAAATAATCATAAACACCTAACCCAGTTATTGCTTCAATTCTCCTAACACCTGAAGCAATACCTCCTTCTGATAAAATCTTAAATAATCCTATCTTTGAGGTGTTATCTACGTGGGTTCCTCCACATAATTCTTTTGAATAGTCACCCATGCTAATGATTCTTACTTCATCGGCATATTTGCTCTCGAACAGCCCTATTGCCCCAGTTTTTTGTGCTTCTTCAAGAGAAAGAATAGATGTCTTAACTTCCATAGCTTCTAGAATCTTATTATTGACTATTTCTTCAATTCTTAATAAATCTTCCTTTGAAATACCTTCAAAGTGAGTGAAGTCAAATCTTAGTCTATTTGGTAAAACAATTGAACCTGCTTGATTTACATGTGATCCTAGAACTTCTTTTAGGGCTTTATGAAGTAAATGGGTAGCAGAGTGGTTTCTTCTTAAGGAATTCCTCTTAAAATCATCTACTTTTGCAATTACTTCAGAATTTGACTTAGCACTTCCTTCTAATAACCTTACATAATGAACAATTAAGTCATCATTTATATGTTTTGTATCCACAACTTCAGCCATAAAATCATCATTCTCTATAGTTCCTGTATCTCCTACTTGACCACCAGATTCGCCATAAAAAGGTGTTTTATCTAAAGCTATAATCCCTTCTTCACCTTCTACTAATTCTTCAACTACTTTATTGTCTTTAAATAGCCTTGTTATTTTTGCCTTGTAATCAGTATAATCATACCCTTTAAACTCAGATGATAACTTATCAAATAAATCCATATTATCCTTGCCACCCCAGCCACTATTTCCACTATCTGCTCGGGCATTTCTTGCTCTATTTCTTTGTTCTTCCATATTGGCATTGAATCCTTCTTCATCTACAGTAAAAGATCTTTCCTCTAAAATTTCCTTAGTTAAATCTAGGGGGAATCCAAATGTATCATATAGTTTAAAAGCTCTTTCTCCACTTAAAGACCCTGTGCCATCTTCTACCATCTCATTAATATATGATTCTAATATAGCTATCCCTTGATCGATAGTTTCCTGGAACTTATCTTCTTCAGCCTTAATTATCTTATTGATTTGCTCTTTTTTATCGACTAATTCACTATATTCTACCTTCCAAGATTCAATAACGGTATTCACTATATCATTTAAAAACTCATGATTTATTCCTAGTAATTTTCCATGTCTAGCAGCTCTTCTAATAAGCCTTCTTAAAACATAACCTCTTCCTTCATTGCTTGGTAGTACCCCATCAGAGACTAAAAATGTCATAGCCCTACTATGGTCCGTAATAACTCTTATGGAGACGTCTTTTTCTTTATTTGTGCCATATTTATAATTGCTGATAGATTCAATTTTATTAATTATTTTTTTTATTTCTTTAACTTCAAATATATTGTCTGTACCTTCTAATATAGTAGCTATTCTTTCAAGCCCCATACCTGTGTCTATATTTGGATGTGAAAGAGGATGATATACACCCTTCTCATCTTTATCAAACTGAGTGAATACCAAATTCCAAATTTCTAAAAATCTGTCACAGTCACAACCAGGTTTACAGTCATCAGATCCACAACCATATTCAATTCCCCTATCTACATGAATTTCAGAGCATGGTCCTGATGGTCCTACTTCAAGTTCCCAAAAGTTATCTTCTTTCCCCAGCCTAACCAATCTTTCCTCAGGAACACCAATATGTTTATTCCACATTTCATAGGTTTCATCATCTTCTTCATATACTGAAACCCACAAATCTTCAACTGGTAATTCCAGTCTTTCAACTAAAAACTCCCAAGCCCATTCTATTGCCTCTTTTTTAAAATAGTCACCAAAAGAGAAGTTACCCAACATCTCGAAAAATGTAGCATGTCTATCCGTTTTTCCTACATTATCAATATCACCAGTTCTAATGCATTTTTGACATGTGGACATTCTATTTTTAGGGGGTACTAGTTCTCCCGTAAAATATTTTTTTAATGGGGCCATTCCCGCCCCTACAAGTAATAAAGATTTATCATTTTTTGGAATTAGTGAAAAACTCGGTACAACTAAATGCTCTTTTTCCTTAAAAAACTCTAGATATTCTTTTCTAATCTCATGTAATCCTAGTTGTTTCATAAACACACCTCTTTATATTATCTTAATCCTAAAAAAGCTCCTCCCTTTCGGAGGAGTCCAACCTTTGCATATTTGAATTATAGTTTAATCATAGATATTTGTCAATAATCTCAGGCTTTACTTTGTCAACCGATACTATATTTTTTTTCTTTTATCCAATAGATACAAAACTATTATTTTTGTAATTGCTACAACTGGTACTGATAAAATCATACCAAAGACTCCAAATATTCCCCCACCGATAATAATAGAAAGTAATATAACCATTGGGTGCATACCCATATTCTCGCCGATTATTTTAGGTGCAATTACATTGTTTTCAGACCATTGTATAAGTACCCAGCCAATGGATACCCATATTGCCTTAATTGGACTTGAAATCGCTGCGAAGAATACAGCTGGAATATATCCTAATAGTGGGCCTATATATGGAATTATATCTGCTAAAGCCGTAATAAACCCAATTACAAATGGAAATTCAATCCCGAATATCAAAAGCATTATAGCAGTCATAACCCCAGCATACAATGACATTAAAAGCCTTCCCTTAATAAATTGCTTCAAGGATCTATCTATTACAGAAGATAGATATAAGATATCCTGTCGATATTTATTAGGAATAAGCTTAGCTGCTTTACCTTTAAAATATTCCTTATCAACTAAAAAATATAAGACTAATATAGGAGTCAGTACTATACTTACTACTTTTGAGGCAGCCGTTATTATTCCACCGACAAAGGCGGTTAAGTAACTTCCAATTTGTGCTTCAACCTTAACTAAATTATCCATTACAATATTCTCTATGCCTTGAAATATTGGTGGCAAGCCGCCTAATGTAGAATAATATTTAGTATAAAAACTATCAATTATTTGGGATATTTCTTCAAAATAAATCGGAAGATTAGCAACTAACCTTCTTATTTCCCTTCCTGAATTCGGTATGACTAAAAATGACAGTATAAATAGTATAGTTATTATAGATAGATAAACTATAATAACTCCAAAAAACCTACTGATATTCCTTTCCTCAAACTTTACTATAATTGGATTTAAGGCATAAGCAATTATAATGGATGTAATTATTGTAACAAAGATATCTTTAAGAAATGGAAAACCTTTTAGAATCATAGCAAATATATACATTAATATGACTGAAGACAGAGCAATTACTATATTCTTGTTGTTTAAATTTAATTTTTTATTGTTCTCCACATATTTATTACCTATATTTACTAAATAATAGATAGTTACAGTCAACAGTACCATAATTAAAATAAAATTCGCCTTAATTACAAAGTCAGGAATTCTAGATATAATCATATTCTCACCCCAAATATGCTTATAGGCAGCTCTAGCTGCCTATAAATTAAATGAATTATTCTTCTTCTATATCATGTAGATGCTCATCGTCAAAATCTATATCTTCTAAACCTTCTATTTTTATATTGTTTTTCTTGGAATAATCAACTAATGCTGATTTAATTGCCTGCTCCGCCAAAACTGAACAGTGCATTTTTATAGGTGGTAAACCATCTAGTGCCTCTGCGACAGCCTTATTAGTAACATTTAAAGCTTCATTAATAGTTTTACCTTTTACTAATTCTGTAGCCATACTTGATGATGCGATAGCAGAACCACAGCCAAATGTCTTGAATTTTACATCTTCAATAACACCATTATCTATTTTTAAATACATCTTCATTATATCTCCGCATTTAGCATTACCTACCTCACCAACACCGTCAGCCTCTTGGATTTCCCCAACATTTCGTGGGTTCATGAAGTGGTCCATTACTTTTTCTGTATACATCTTAATTTTCCCCCTTGATTTTTTCGTACAGTGGTGACATTTCCCTTAGCCTATCAACTATACCTACTAATTTCTCAACTACAAAATCAACTTCTTCTTCCGTATTAAATTCACTTAAAGATAGTCTTAAGGACCCATGTGCTTTCTCATGGTCTAAACCTATGGCTAAAAGTACATGGGAGGGGTCTAAGGCTCCCGATGTACATGCTGATCCACTTGAAGCAGCTATGCCATTCATATCCAACATCAAAAGTAAGGATTCCCCTTCGATAAACTCAAAAGAAAAGTTCACATTTCCAGGCAATCTATTTGTTCTATGACCATTAAGCCTAATATACTTAAAATTGTCTTCGACTTTCCTAATTAGATAATCCCTTAAACTAGCTAGCTTTTTATTATGTTCTTCTAGGTTTTCATTTGCTAATTCTATAGCCTTACCCATTCCTACAATAGCTGCAACATTTTCTGTACCAGCTCTTTTTCCTCTTTCTTGACCTCCACCTATAATGAGAGTATCAAGCCTGATACCTTTTCTTATATATAAGGCACCTATTCCCTTAGGTCCAAAGAATTTATGTGCTGAAATTGACAATAAATCAACATTCAAATCATCAACATCTATTTTTACACTACCAGCCGCCTGAACAGCGTCTGTATGAAAAACAATATTATGTTCTTTTGCAATTTCACCTATTTCTTTGATAGGTTGAATAGTTCCTATTTCATTATTAGCATACATTATAGTTATTAATATAGTTGTATCCTTAATTGCATTTTTTAAATCATCTAATCTAACTTGACCTTCGCTATCTACATCTAAATAAGTTACCTCAAAGCCTTGTTTCTCTAAATACTCACATGTATGTAGTACAGCATGGTGCTCAATTTTACTTGTTATTATATGATTACCCTTTTTTCTTCTATTATATGCAATACCTTTTATTGCCCAGTTATCTGATTCAGATCCTCCAGCCGTAAAAAATATTTCCTTTTTATCTGCTCCCAACGCATTTGCAACTTGCTCTCTAGCCTTTTCTACTGCAACCTTTGAAGCAGATCCTAGAGAATAAACAGATGATGGATTACCATAATTTTCGTTAAAAAACGGTAACATCTCATCTAAAACTTCCTTTTTAACTAGTGTAGTTGCTGCATTGTCCATGTAAATATATTTTGACATTTTTAATCCTCCTAATTTAGTATCTATTTACAATCAACTTCATCTATCATATCTTTCAAAGAAATTGAATCAATAACCTCATCAATACTATTTTTAATTTTAACTAAGACTAATTTAGTAGCGCACCCATATTCTTTAGAACAATCCGTGCTAGGAGCATCTCCAACGCAATCTGCTGGTGACAAATCTCCTTCTAATGACCTTAAAATTTGTCCTACAGTTATTTTAGAAGGCTCATAGGCTAATAGATAACCACCTTGGGCACCTCTAACGCTGTTTATTAAACCATCTTTTCTAAGTGTTGAAAAAAGTTGCTCCAAGTAAGATTCTGAAAGTCCCTGTTCTTCTGCTATATTATTTAATGGAATAGGTCCTTTTCCATATTCTAAGCCCAATTGAAACATCGCCATCAAACCATATCTTCCCTTTGTGGATAACCTCAATTTTTTCACCTCTTTTAAATACCCAGTGAATTACTAGGTTTTCTATTATTAAGTATAGTATACCCCACTAAAGTTGTCAACATTAAATTTTTCAAAATAAACTACAAATTTATAATTTAAAAAGGACATTTTTTGGCTTAATAGTAAGCAAAAAATGTCCCTAAAGTTTTAACCATTATACCCCAAAACAAAAGGAGCTATTAGCTCCTTTAAAGTGGCATTGTCGGTAGTTGTGGTGGGAAGAAATCTGGAAAATCAGCGTATTCGAAGGCATCACATACATCTGTTGGTGAAAACTCTGTACACTCTGGTGGTTCTGGGCAGTATCCAAATGTCGGTACTAATAATTGCACTGTACCTACAACCTTAACTATAACAAATGTTCCTACAGGGAATGTAATATTATCTCCAGTTTGTACTGGTGGTGCTAATACTACTGATTGGGTTTCGATAACTATTCTAAAGTCAAATTCGTCTCTTGCATCTGGGATATAAAGTATAATGTCTTTGAATATATCAGGTAAAAAGCCTTCAGCTATTACATTACCATTTGGATCAAGTACAACAAAAGGAATTCTAACTGTAAATCTTACCCTTCTAAAATTCGGTTGACCTTCTATATCTGTAACTATCAAAGTATTTGGAACTATAAATCCAGGCCTAAATCTTATACTACCAAAAGTTTTTTTATCTATACATACTTCTACTTCAGGGAAACATTCTCTTTGCTGACAGCTTGCAAATACTTTATCTGCTATTATACAATCAATATCCATAATTCCTAGTGACTCTAAAGCTTTTGCATCTATTTTTTTGCCATCTAACATATATATTCACTCCTTGTTTTAATATTATCCTGCCTACTTACATAATATGTATTAATGATTATAATGTGATGAAAAAAAGGAGGCCTTTTTATGAATGATCTAAATAATAAATATCATCTGGCGTATAATTCTAAAGACCATTTTTACTTATTTGAACTTGAATCAACAGGCAGTCTATTTTATAAAATTTTTGATGGAAACATGGACCTAATAGATAAATATATTATTTCAGATGGTAATGTATTAAACTATGCTTTGACCATGGATAGTTCAAACAAAATAAACTTAATTTACCTACTAAAAACAGGAGAACTTTACTTACGTATTAGCGAAGGTTCAAATTGGAGCGAATCCCAAATAGGTGCCTTTGACACAAAATCAAATATTTATCATCAATTTGAATTGTCTTATATAAATAATAAGATTAATATCATATATTCTTATTCTAACTACATCAATTCAGATATTGTCACTATACATCATATAGTCCTGGATAGAAAAATTGAGGAGCAAAATAATGTTATAAAATACATATTAAGAAAGGGATACAATGAGTTCTCCCTTGGATTTGATGAATTGGGTACCATCCACCTAATTTATAATACCACGACTAATTTTGAATCATATATATACCACTGCTTCTATAGTCCCTATAGAGCTATGTGGAGTAACACTCCTAAGGAATTATCTAATAGAGGTAAGGAAAATTCCATGCCATATCTATTTGTCGATTCAAAATCCAATGTTAATACTACATGGTTGGAGATGGATAAAGGCAAATATAGACTAAGATATGCTAAGATGCCTATTAATGGCAAAGAAAAATATATCTGGAAACATGTAAGTATCCCTATTTCATTTAACAATGAATTTAGACCCTTAATACATGAGGAAGATGAAGCTTTAAAAATCCTTTGTTATGATAGTAGCACTATCACCACTATTATTTCAAATGACTATGGTAACACATGGACAAATATAGGAGATAAGCAGGTTTCTAATATCAACACTCCCATAAGAACAAGCATAGCAAAAAATTTACACCCTAGATTTAAGGTAAAGGATATATTAAGCCGCAATGTTAAAATTAATGATTTAGACGATATATACTTTGATTTTAAGATTAGGGATAATAGGGCAAACATAGTAAAAGGTCTTAATAATTCATCAAATATCCCTGACAAGATTTTTGAAAAATTGCAAAAGGAAGATGTTGCCATGGTTGATGAGGTTGATATAGTTGGAAAAGTCAATGAAGTTGAAACCAATAAATTATTAATTGAAAAAGAAGAACTTCAATCAATGATACAAGATATTATTAGTGAAGATAAAACCATGATAAGCCAAGTATTAGAGAATCAACAATTGGTTCTAAATGAAATATTAGAAAATCAGCAAATTACCTTGAATGAAATAAATGAATTAAAAAGTGTAATTGCTAAGTTTAAACCTTCACTAATTAATAAATTGTTCAAGGGAAATTAGACCCTTAGTTGCTTATACCTGATATCACCTTGGATCCTATCTCCAAAGTAAAACCTAGGTATAGGAATATTATATTCCTCAACCTTTTTAATTATCAAGTCCTTATAGCCTTTATGAAAATATCTTATGGAATACCCACATCCAGCTTGTAGACTGCATGGAGTAGATATAAGCTGGAACATATCCTTTCCTTCCTCTTCGAACAATGAAAATATCAAAACTGCATGAGTTCTTGATTCAAAAACACATAGATAATGTTTGTCTATCATTAAATATCCCTCCCATAACAAAATATTATTTGTAGCATAGAATGTTACATAATAATTTTGTTATGGGAGGTTTATTATGGGAATTACAGTTATTACTCCAACTATTAGAGAAGAAAATTTAAATAATATAATTAATAACTTTGAAAGACAAAATTACGACAGTAAAGAATTAATCGTAGTTCTTAATTATAACAATCCAGATATAAGGAAATGGGAATCAATATTATCTAATTATAATAATATAAGTGTTTTAATGCTAAATCCAAAGAATACACTGGGAAAATGCTTAAATTATGGAATCTCAAAATCTATTTTTGATTTCATTGCTAAGTTTGATGATGATGATTATTATGGACCTAATTATTTAGGTGAATCCATCTTCCAATTAAACAATAATAATGCTGATATTGTAGGAAAATCCTGTATATATGTATATCTTAAAGATGGGATGTCCCTAAGATTACTAAATAAAAACAAGGAAAATAGTTTTGAAAATAGGGTAAGTGGTTCTACACTCTTCTTTAAAAAAGAAATAATAAACAAGATTAAGTTTCAAAATATTAATTTATCTGAGGACAAATTATTCTGTAAAGATGCTATAGATAGTGGATACAGAATTTATTCTACCAGTAGGCAAAACTATATTTATATAAGAAGTGAGCATCATAATCACTCTTGGAAAATTCATAATGACTATTTATATAAAATATCCTCTAAAATTGCCGAACCAATAAGCTTAGAAGAAATTATAAGTAGTAGCATTACAGATTGTCAATCATATAATTATAATAGGTAAATCTAGGAAGGATTGATAATATGCATATTTCTGTCATTGGTGTAGGTTATATTGGACTACCGACTGCTACTATTCTTGCAAATAGCGGCCATAATGTTTGTGGAGTTGATATAAATACATCTTTAATAAATCAACTAAATAATAGAACTTATACTACAGAAGAAAAAGACTTGTTGGATTATATTAATAATTCAATGGATAATAATAAATTAAGTTTTATGACATCTATTCAAAAATCTGATGTTTTTATTATATGCACCCCTACTCCTCTAGATGAAAATAATGATCCTGATTTAAACCACTTATTTAATGCATTAGATAATACACTTGAAGTTATTGAAACTGGAAATTTAATCATTATAGAATCAACAATCCCGCCTGGCACTATAAAGAACAAAGTTATACCTAAAATTGAAAATAAAGGATTTACAATTGGTAAAGATGTTCTGTTAGCATATTGTCCCGAAAGGGTTCTACCAAATAATATAATATATGAAATAATAAACAATAATAGAGTAATAGGTGCATGCACTGAGAAGTGCACTATTAGAGCAAAAGAGGTATATAGTTCTTTTGTAAAAGGTGAAATATTAATAGTCAAGCCAGAAATTGCCGAATTAGTAAAACTTGTTGAAAATTCCTATAGGTATTTAAATATAGGTTTTGCTAACGAAATAGCAAAACTATGTAATCAACTTGAACTGGACCCTTATCTAGTGATTGATACTTCTAATAAACATCCTAGAGTAAATATACTACAACCAGGAATAGGAGTTGGCGGTCATTGTTTGCCAATAGATAGTCAATTTTTAATTAGCCATTTTAAAGATACAACTAGATTAATATCCTTAAGCCATGAGATCAACAAATCTATGCCATTCTTTATAACAGAGAGGATCGAACTTTTAATAAAGGATATTATCAATCCTAAAATAACAATATGGGGCATATCCTATAAAGGAAATTCTAGTGATACAAGAGATAGTCCTGCTCTTAAGATATATAATATTTTAAAAGATAAAAAATTCAATGTAGCAATATGGGATCCCTATTTAAATAATGATTACAATAAATTACTTTCACTTCATGATTCTAATTTGTTGATGGTTTTGGTAAATCATAATGAAATAAGGAACTTTGAGTACAATGTTGTTTTAAATTATATGGATACCCCTATAATCTTTGATGGAGTTAATATAATAAATCCAGCAAATCTAAACCCCAATATAAGTATCATTAAATTAGGAAATCTATAAGTTTGGTAGGTGGAAAAATGCAAACATCATATTCAGAATTTCTAAGAAGTTATATTAAGGATAAACTAAATATTAATAATTTAGAGCCTATGAATCCATCCATTAATGTGGCATGTATCCTAGATGAGTTTAGCTTCAATTGCTTTAAATATGAAGCTAATTTTTATCAATTAGGGACTAAAGACTGGAAATCTATAATAAATAGAGTTAATCCTGATTTCTTATTTGTTGAAGCAGCCTGGGAAGGTCGAAATAAAGAATGGATGGGTAAAATTACAAATTTAAATAAAAAAAATAATAATACTCTTATAGATTTAGTTGATTATTGTAAATTAAATAATATTCCTACTGTATTTTGGGCAAAGGAGGATCCTTATGACTTTCATATGTTTTTTCAGGCCGCACAATTATTCGACCTCATTTTTACCACAGATGAAAATTGCATTAGGAGATATAGGGAACTAACAGCTAATGAGAATGTATACCTATTGCCATTTGCTGCTCAACCTAGACTTCATAATCCTATAGATAAAGGTATGGACAAAAAAGGTGATATTTTATTTGCTGGTGGTTGGTATAGTAAATTCCCAAGTAGAATTTATGAAATTAACTATATATTAGAAGCTGCTTCCAAGTATGATCTAACTATAATTGATAGATTTTCAAATAGCCATAATAGTAAAAATAGCTTCCCAAAGCAATTTGAACCTTTTATAAAAGATAATATGAGTTATTTAGATATTGTAAATGAATATAAGAAATTTAATATATTGTTAAATGTAAATTCAGACGGTACTAGTCCAACAACTTTTTCAAGAAGAGTCTATGAAGTACTAGCATCTGGAATCCCGGTGATTAGTTCTTACTCTCTAGGCATTGAGAACACTTTTAAAGATATTGTTAAATTAGTAAAGGACAGTCAAGAAACAGATACATTGATCAAATTTTTATTAAATGATCAAGAGTATAGGGATAGACTGGGATTACTTGGCACTAGAATAGTTTTGGATAATCACACCTATTCACATAGGCTTAATAAAATCTCAAAAACAATAGGGCTTAATAATCTGTGGGATTTAGAACAAGGCGTTTCCATCATAACATCTACTAATAGACTTCATTCTTTAGATAATATACTAAGTAATTATCTAAGCCAAGTATATCTTAAAAAAGAACTAATTATTATTATAAATAACAATCTAATCCCTGCTTCTATGTGGAAAGAAAAATTAAGCCAATATGATGATATTAGGATTTTCCAACTAGATAAGTCTAAATCTTTAGGAGAATGCTTGAATTTTGCCGTAAGTAAATCTAAATTTGATATTATATCCAAATTTGATGATGATGATTATTATGGCCCTAATTACTTAATAGATCTAGTTAATGCTTTTAAATATACAGATGCTAGCATTGTTGGCAAGTATTCTGTCTATTACAATCTAGAAGGCCATGATTCCTTAGTACTGAGATTTCCTAATAATGAAAATAGATATATGAAGTATATCGCAGGCTCTACCCTTACCTTTAAAAAGGAAATTTTTGAAAATGTAAAATTTAAGGCCTTAAATAGATCTGAGGATACAAATTTTATAAATGAAAGTATTAGTAAGGGATACAAAATATATAGTACCGATAGATTTAATCATGTAATAAATAGGCGGAAAAACTTAAGTACACATACCTGGAAAATAACAGAAGATGAAATAATAAAAACATCAGAGATCATAAAAGGAGTTAAGGATTATAAGGGTTTTGTTAGTATATAGTATTATACTAGCTTTTCGCTGCATCATATATATCCTTTAAATTCATTACTCTAATATTTTCTTTTTTTATAAACTTAAATAGTTCTATTATAAAATGCCTTATACCAGGGTCCTTATAAGCTAAATAGTTTAACTCGACATCCATTAGTTTGTTCCATTTATCCCTAGTAAGATTATCTTTAATTTTTCGCATATAATTAAAAGTTGGAGTATTTAAGGCTAGATGCATTGGATGTAAATTTATTATCGTAAGACCATTTTCATTAAATAAGTCTTTTTGCACGTCCTTAAAGACTAAATTCTTCCTATGCAATAGATACGCTCCATCTTCTAAAAATATTGGAAATCTTATAAGCCCTGATCTATGAACAAAAGGTTCCACTCTTTCTAATAAAGTGCAAAGATTTGAATCATATAATAGACCTTTATTAAAGAGTGATTCTGTAATCTCATTTGAGTCATAATAATTATGGCATCTAAAAGATTTTGCTTCAGGTAATATATCTAAACAAGAATCAATTATTTCAACTAGGTTTTTGCCGTGACTACTACCTTTAAGAAAATTAGGATGTATACCAGCATCTATTTTCCCTCTTTTATATAGATCTAACAGCACCTTGCTTGAATGAGTTAAGAAAAATGTAGAATCAAAACCAAATTCTTCAATTATTCTATACGACATTTTTAATGCATCTTCGCTTGCCCAATCAGTATCTAAAGTTAAACAAATAATAGGCTCATTCTTCCATAGACTGTTGTTAATTTTCATAATAACACCTCCTATGGATATAAATACTATAGATTTAGGCCAATTATGACAAAAGAAGATTAGGTCCACCCTAATCTTCTTAAAATTATATTAATAAAAACAAATTCCTAATGTCTTTGGTCCTAAATGAGCACCTACTACTGGTCCTAATTCATCTAATGTTACAATTGCATTTGGAAATCTTTCTTCTAGTACTTCCTTTAACTTCAATGCTTCTTCAAGATTTAGTATATGGCATACTCCTATTTTTTGCACATCTTCATTTACATAGGATAATATTTTAGATAGGGCGTTGTTTTTACCCCTAACTTTTTCCAATAATTCTAATTCACCATCTCTAAGCTCAATTATTGGTTTGATGCTTAGTAAATTTCCCAAGGTAGATTGTATAGTTGATAATCTACCACCCCTAGCCAAGTACTCCAATGTACCAGTAGTTAAAAAGATGCTCATAGTTTTTTTCTTTTTCTCAATGAATACTTCTATTTCTCTAGCTGTTTTACCTTCCTTCGCCATATCAACAGCATCTTCAACTAAAAACCTAAGATTCGAAGCCGCGCTTTCAGAATCTATAATAGTAATCCTTTCATCCTCTAACATGTTCTTTGCCAGTACAGCACTGTTATAGGTTCCACTTATTTTAGAAGATAAAAGTATTGCTATTACTTCATCATAACCTTCATTAAATGCATTTGTAAATACCTCATAAAAATCTCCAGCAGCTGGTTGAGATGTGGTTGGAAATAAATCAGTTTCAGCTAATTTATTAAAAAAATCATCATACTCCCCTTTAAAACCCTCAACAAAGGTTTCAGAATCAAAAACATAATTCAAGGGTACTACTGAAACATTTTCTCTAATCACATAGTTCTTTTCAATGTAACTTGTGCTGTCAGTAACAATTTTTATTCTACTCATTTAATAACCTCCTAGTATAATAATAGTACTGCTAAATATAGCAGTACTATTATCACATAAATCAAACTACTTTACAACTATATTATATATCTTTCCTTGAACAAAAATCTCTTTGACAATTGTCTTTCCCTCAATAAATCTCATGATGTTTTCATCTTCTAATGCCTTTTCTTTTATGTTTTCTTGAGTATCATCTACATTTATTTCAATAGTTCCTCTAACTTTTCCATTTATCTGAATTGGCATTTGAATTACTTGGTCTTTTGTCTTAGCTACATCATATTTTGGCCATCTTGTATCATGTAAGAATCCTTCAAGGCCTACTTCCTGCCAAATCTCCTCTGTTATATGAGGTGCTACTGGATTTAAAAGAATCAAGAATGTTTCTAAATCCTTTTTAGTGATGCTACCGTGATCATTGAACTCATTTGATAATGACATTAGAGTTGCTATTCCAGTATTAAATTTCAAGGTCTCAAAGTCATCTGTCACTTTTTTAATTGCCTTATGAATACTCGACTCTAACTCTTTAGTATAGTCATCCCCTCCAACTAGGATTTCTTGCAATTTCCATACTCTCTCTAAAAACCTTCTACAACCCTTAACACCATTTTCTGACCAGGGAGCTGATTTCTCAAAGTCACCTATGAACATTTCATAAGTTCTTAAGGTATCTGCACCAAAATCTCTAACGATATCATCAGGATTAACTACATTTCCTCTTGATTTAGACATTTTTTCATTATTATCCCCTAGTATCATACCATGGGAAGTCCTTTTTTGATAAGGCTCTTTTGTTGAAACTAAGCCAATATCATAGAAAAATTTGTGCCAGAATCTTGAATATAGTAAGTGTAAAGTAGTATGTTCCATACCACCATTATACCAGTCCACATTCATCCAGTAATCAATAGCCTCTTTTGATGCAAACTCCTTATCATTATCTGGATCTATATATCTTAGGAAGTACCAGGATGAACCTGCCCAGTTTGGCATAGTGTCAGTTTCCCTTTTTGCTGCTTTACCACATGATGGACAGGTTGTATTTACCCACTCATCAATGTTTGCAAGTGGAGATTCTCCATTTTCTGTTGGTTCATAATTCCCAACCTCTGGTAACATTACTGGTAAATCTGCTTCTGGCACTGGTACCCAGCCACAATCATCACAGTGAACTAGTGGAATTGGTTCTCCCCAATATCTTTGTCTTGAAAATACCCAGTCCCTTAATTTATAATTAGTCTTCTTCTCTCCTAAGTTTCTTTCTTCAAGCCATTTAGAGATTGCTTCTTTTGCTTCTCCAACATTAAGACCATTTAAGAAATCAGAATTTACTAGACTTCCTTTTTCAGTGTTTGTATAGGCTTCTTTTTTAACATCTCCACCACTAATAACTTCTACAATTGGTAGACCAAACTTGTCTGCAAACTCCCAGTCTCGTTCATCATGGGCTGGTACCGCCATTATAGCTCCAGTTCCATAGCTCATCAATACATAATCAGATATCCAAATTGGGATCTCTTTACCCGTTGCAGGATTAGTAGCAGTTAAACCTTTAATTTCAACACCTGTTTTTTCTTTTGAAAGTTCTGTTCTTTCAAAATCAGATTTTTTAGCAACCATATCTTTGTAATTCATTAGTTCATCATAATTTTTTATTTCATCTTTATACTTATCTATAAGAGGATGCTCCGCAGCTATAACCATGTAGCTTGAACCAAAAATGGTATCAGGCCTCGTTGTAAATACCCTTAGTTTATCTTCCTTATTAGTAACCTTAAAATCAACTTCCATACCAATGGATCTACCTATCCAGTTTTTCTGTTGTAACTTAACCCTCTCGATAAAATCTACATCTTCCAAATCATCTATCAATCTATCTGCATACTCTGTTATTTTTAGCATCCATTGATTTTTAACTTTTTGTACTACCTCTCCACCGCATCTTTCACAGCTATTGTTGACAACTTCTTCATTTGCCAACCCAATTTTACAGGAAGTACACCAGTTAATTGGCATTTCATGTTTATATGCTAAACCATGCTCATGAAATTTCAAAAATAACCATTGAGTCCACTTAACATACTTAGGGTCAGTAGTACTGATTTCTTTTGACCAGTCAAAGGAAAAACCTATTGACTTCAATTGTGATTTAAATCTTTCAATATTCTTCTCAGTTACTATTGCAGGATTAATCTTGTTTTTTATAGCATAATTCTCAGTAGGCAGTCCAAAAGCATCCCAGCCCATAGGAAATAATACATTGTAACCCTCATACCTTCTCTTTCTAGCAACAATATCCATTGCGGTATAAGGTCTTGGATGACCAACATGCAGTCCATCTCCTGATGGATATGGGAACTCAACCAGGGCATAATACTTTTGCTTGCTCCTATCTATTTCAGCCTTATAAATCTCCTTTTCTTCCCAAATATCCTGCCACTTTTTTTCGATTTGTTTAAAATTGTATTCCACTTGA
>CAYOFC010000015.1:0-3869 GCA_964403265.1 uncultured Tissierella sp.
ATGGAAACAAGTAATAAACCATCGGAAGATTATGTTAAAGGAATATCTATGGATACTTTAGCAAAAATTGAAGAATCTATGAGACTCCAAGATAAGTACCTTACCATAAATGAAATAGCAAAACACTCTAACTTATCCTACCAAACAGTACACAGATATGTATATCATATGGAAAGTGAAGATAAGGTTGATATAATGAGTAAATATGGAAAAGTAGGCAGACCAAAAAAGAAATATAAATTAAAATAACATTTCTTCAAAATATGATAAACTGTTGTTACGATAGAAAGAGTTTAACAATAAAAAACAGAAGGGGCGGAAAAATGAGTACAAATCATGGCGAGATATTAATCACCTCTTAATTGACATCGGTAATCATGGCAAGCTGGCTGAAAGCGGTTATTCATTATTGCTAACTGAGATACCTTCGTTTACCGCTCCAAAACCTAAAATCCCTGTTTCTAAGCAAGTTGAATGCTTGAGGTTTTTAGCTCTTTGCGGTTTTGAATTTAAGGATGTTGATTTAGAAGCAAAGAGGCTTAATATCTCGGAGGTAGAACCCCTAGAAGTATCATATCCCAGTAGTCCGATTTTACTGACTGGATTAAAAGCTCTATCAATTGCAGATATAGAACCACGAGCGAGAAGATTTAATAACGATGCCAGGGTGGTTGTCAGGGGATTCGAATACCTTTAGATGACCAAATACTTGAAATTAAAGACGATATTGAGATATGGCTTGATAATGAGCTACCGTGTGTTTCATTGAAAAACTAAGTGAGCCCAGTCAAACTGGGGCTAATTTCTATATGATATTCTAGGATTAGAGGTGATGTTATGTGTGGCAGATATTTTTTAAATATAGGTTGGGGAGAATTTAGGAGGACATTATCCTATGATATTCCTATTTCTGAGGATTTCTATGAGTGTTTTAAAATGGGAGAGGTGTTTCCAACCAATATAGTCCCAATAATTACATCAGAGCAGGGCCTTACATTAGCCAAATGGGGATTCCCTATGGGAAATAAAAAGAGCATCGTAATCAATGCAAGGTTGGAGAATTTACGTGATAGAATGATGTTTAGGGATATAGTAGATAGACAACGATGTATTGTGCCTGCATCAGCTTATTTTGAGTGGAAGAAAACTTCAGATGGTGGAGAAGAGGAGGGAAGATATATTATAGAAAAAGATGATTCTATTCTATATATGGCTGGCCTATATAATAGCTTTTCTGACAAGTATACACAGTTGAGTTTATGGGATAAGAAGGTAGATCTAGATTATTTAGCTTTTACAATTATAACCAAGGAAGCTAATGAGTATCTTTCCAACATACATCATCGAATGCCATTGATTTTAAATAAAAAAGAAGCAGAAGGTTGGCTTAAAGGCGAAGATATAGCTAATGTTAAATCAGATGATGAGAAGAGTATATTATATTCTAGATACCAAAAGAGATAGGTGGGATTCTAATTCATTTTTAAGGCAACCAATAAAATTAGAAACGAGTATTATCCAATCATACTTGCTTAATCCATGCAAATCATCAGGGCATATAATTATAGAGTCTTCGGATTGATGATAAACCCCACCTTTTTTTGCCAAGGGTGGGGTTTATCATTTTTGTAGTATAAATATTGATATAATCTTCAAATAGAGGTCAGTTTAGCCCCCTACCTTATTAGTATTTAAAAGTTTTCTATTAGCTTAATATAGAAATTTATCATGTTTGAAAGATTGTCAAAGGATATTCTTTCATTATTAGAATGGATTGAATCAAAATCCTTTTGTGTTACATTTACTGCCATAAACCTATAGATGTTTTCACATAAATTATAGTATTTTCTTGAATCTGTACCACCTGACATTAAATAAGGCATAATTAAAACATTAGGATAGATATCCTTGATTGTATTTATCAATATTTCATAGGTTTGTGAATCCATATTGGATATAAGGGAGGGCTCAGATACATGAAGTTTCTCAATTTCAATATCATATCCTGGATTTACATTTTTAATATGCTCTATGGTAGATTCAACACTATCCCCTTGTAAGATCCTTAAATTAGCAGTTGCCCAAGCTTTCTGTGGCAAAACATTGGCTGCATCTCCGCCACCTATCATAGTAAATGCAATAGTAGTACGGATGAGGGAATTAGTTATTGGACTTTTCCCCAAGACCTTTTTAATGATTGGGAAAAGCAATTCTACATTTTTGAGGGGGAAAGACATTCCTTTCATATGTGGAGCCATGGAAATCAACATCTCCTTGACAGGAGCTATCAATCTAGCAGGTAGAGGATTATTGTTTATATTATTTATAACCTTTGCAAGGGTTTCTATTGCTGTATTACTAGGAGGCATAGAGGAGTGGCCGCCTTGACCAGCGACACTTATTCTAATATTTGTAGTGCCCTTTTCAGCTACACCAATTAGAGCGGCAGGCTTGTCTAAACCTTCCATCATATCTTCAATAATGGCTCCACCTTCATCTATAACAGATTCAAACCTTACCCCTTTTTCCTCAAAGTATTCTGATATCTTTCTAGCACCCCTATTTCCACCTATCTCCTCATCAAAACCAAAAGCGACATAGATATCCCTATTAGAAATAAATCCAATTTCAATTAAATATTCTATGGCCTCCATTACAGATATCAATTGATTCTTATTATCTAAGGCTCCCCTTCCCCATATATAGCCATCCTTAATAATTCCACCGAATGGATCGACTTCCCATTCCTTAATTGTAGCTTTCTCTACAGGAACAACATCATAATGAGCAATTAATAATAGGGGCTTCAGGTTACTATCCTTACCTTTCCAGTGGTAGACAGGGCTATATTTATTTACAATATCCCTTTTACAAGTGCTATGAATATTTGGATAAGATTCTTCTAGAAATTGTAAGAAATCCTTAAATAATTCAAAATTCATCTTATCATAATCTTGATAGGAAATAGTTTCAAATTGTATTGCCTTAGAAAGATGTTTAATTGCATTTTCTAAGTTGAAGTTTGTATTTACTGAATTTGTCATTGACAAAACCTCCCCTTTATCTTCTTAATATGTATAGTATCAATTAATAGGTGAAAGGTAAATAGTGGAAAAGGGGAATGGAATAAGTGGCTCTAGGCTATATTAGACTATATATTGCTGATTTATAATAAATCAAAGCTAAGTTGTAGACAGATTATATTTAATATATAATAATAACAGAGTTAAGTTTCGGTAGAGGGGGATTATATTATGATAAGTAATTCAGATTTGAAACATTTGCGGCGATGTGTTGAACTGGCAAGAACTGCGCTGGGGAAAGGTGACGAACCATTTGGTTCAGTACTTGTCTCAGCCAAGGGAGATGTGCTTGCAGAAGACCATAACCATGTTGCAGGTGGCGATCATACGCAACACCCAGAATTTGCCTTGGCCAGATGGGCAGCGGAGAATATGACACTAGAGGAAAGAAGTAAGGCGACGGTATATACATCTGGTGAACATTGTCCTATGTGTGCTGCAGCACATGGTTGGGTGGGCCTAGGTAGGATCGTTTATGCGAGTTCTTCTGAACAGTTGGTACAATGGCTGAATGAAATGGAAGTTACTCCATCTAGAGTTCGGAATCTGCCTATTCAAGATGTTATTCGTGATACTAGAGTAGATGGACCTGTTCCTGAAATAGCGGAGCAAGTTCGTCAACTCCATAGACAATTTTATGCAAGAAAAGGTTAGACTAGCTGTACTACGAAAAAGCAGTTATACTTTAATGATAAGGTTGGAAATATGGACAGGAGAATTTTAGAATTGCTTCTTTGTTAATAATAGGGTCTATGACAAGTTTTTAAAAAAGATTTGCTTATAGAT
>CAYOFC010000015.1:3969-20712 GCA_964403265.1 uncultured Tissierella sp.
TCTTTGTTAATAATAGGGTCTATGACAAGTTTTTAAAAAAGATTTGCTTATAGATTTTAATGTATTCAGAATGGTGGTATCTAAATGGAGAAGAATTTTTATGAAAGAGTTTATGAAATAGTAGCTAAGATACCTGAGGGAAGTGTAGCAACCTATGGGCAAATAGCTATGATGCTGGGTCAACCAAGAAGTGCTAGGACGGTAGGCTGGGCAATGAGGGCAGCGCCACGCCATCTTCACTTACCTACACATAGAGTAGTTAATAGATTAGGTGAACTATCCCCTGAACATGTATTTGGATCTAAAGACTTTCAGAAAAGTTTATTGCTCTATGAAGGGATTACTTTTAATGAAGATGGGCTTATAGATATGAAAAAACACTTATGGAATATGAAAGCTTGAGTAATTCTTAAGATGTATTTGAGGCAATATCTAATACGTCAGAAAAGAGGTAGATAAGAATGTTATTAAAAGACTTGAAGGAGCAGATGCTGCTTCCAGAAGAAGAATACATTATTAATCGATATGTAAATATTGGAGATATAGATGTTTTATTACTTAGTTTGACAGTAGAAAGAGATAAAAATAGCATTTGGATGATCTATGAAGATGAAGGTTTATCTGGAGAAGATTTATATTATAGAGATAGTCCTAAGACTAATAGGGAAAGATTATTACGCAGCATTGACAATACTAACAAATATAAATCTTTTAGCATAAACAAAATGGAATTAGGAGGACATACTATTAAATTTGGTTCTTCAAGGAGTAGTCATATTTATGATATGAATAGGGAAGGACTGATGCAGCTGCAACATTTTGCTGAAAAGAATTTAATTCCTGAAAAGTGGGATGATATAAGATTAGAAAATCTTGTTATTGTTAGATATAATTTAATGGAAGATCAGGTGCTTCCAAGTATAGATAGTCTCAAAGAACTACCAATAGTTCTATATATGAAAAATGATTCAGTAGAAGTTCCAATTCAATCTCCTTTTAAAGTAAAGTTTGGTAGACAAGAAATAGGAACAAAAATTACTTATCATGATCCAGTTCTTGAAAAGGATAACTACTTTTTTATAAATGAAATCTATTCCTATGATGTCTACGAGGATACTTTAAGGAAAATGGAGAAGGTTGAGGATGAAGAAATGCGAAAAGAGATGCTCAAGAATTTTAATGAGGATATGGAAGACATTTGTCCAAGGGATAAGAATATGGCCGTAATAAGATATGAAACCATAGATGATATTCAACTTAATTTTAAGATGAAAGATTATTTGGATGCAGAAGCAATAAAGAGCAACTCCGCATCAGCAATGATGGTCTTTTCTAAAATGGATGAAGTTGGGGTTAATGGATATAAACTACAAGAATGCGTACTAAAACCTATAGATAAGGAATTTAATGGTGAATTAGAAATAGAGTTATTTTCAAGAAATATTATAATTCCAGGGGAGACTGTAGAAGTAGTACCTAGATAAATTTAAGGAATAATGGAGGCGACTATCATATTTTCGGATGTTGAACAGAAGTTAAAGAGAAAAATAAGATATTGTTCTCTCGTGATAGCGAATGCTTACAGGGTTATAATTGGAAGTCAAGCAGAACGAGAAAAGCAGTAAATGAGAAGTTGGGATTAGAATAGGAGGAGTAAAATGTTTGATTATACATTAAGTACTGAACCTGATATCTCTAAATTTAATAAATATAATAATATTCTTAATAGTATTCCTGGTATAAAATCAAAAAGGATACTAAAAGATGTTGATGGATCAATGATAAAACTTCTACATCTTGATGGTAAAAAGATCAAATTAGTATTAGATGAATATATAGGTGCTACTTATATTGAATCAGAAATAGATTTAAAAAAAATGATAAATCTAGAGGTATAAGTTTATGAAATGTCCAGTATGTAATAATGAAGTGGATATGTTCGATATTTGTGACAATTGCGATTACCAAAACAGTGGACCAAAAGAAAACTTAGATGGACCTACAGGGCCGAATAAGATGACATTGAGGGAAGCAAAGGAAGCATATAAAAAAGGTGAAAAAATAATATAACTAAGCACTTACTAATACAAATATGGATGTTACCCCCTAAATATGGATTTCCTGTAGATATAGCAAGAAGGCAATGGTGATAGACACATGAAATATCATAACCTAAGAACTTGGATAATCCAGGTTCTTTTTTAAAACACAAATTTTGGAGGTGGGGTATGGAAAAATTAATTACAGTGCAAGTATTTTCAAAATAAAAATAGGACCTATTATAGGTCCTAAATTTATGAAAATATTTCTTTTAACTCAGTTTTCGTTATACTTACACAAAGGCTCCAAAGTACAGTATGTTGTATAACCTTAAATGGTGCCGGTGGTGGGACTCGAACCCACACACCCTTGCGGATAACAGATTTTGAGTCTGTCTCGTCTGCCAGTTCCGACACACCGGCTTATATCAATAATAAATATAATAACACATACAAAAGAAATAATCAAGATTTTAATTTGTCTATTGTTTACTGATTCTTAGTTTTAGGATATACTAAAAGATATGATAATACTAGGAGTGATTTTATGGACAATAATAACTTAATGATAATAGATGGAAGTTCTCTAATACACAGGGCTTTTTATGCGCTGCCCCTACTTACAACTAAAAATGGAGTATATACTAATGGTGTTTACGGTTTTTTAACTATGCTTTACAAAATCCAAGAGCAATATGATCCAGGTTATATATGTGTTGCCTTTGACAAAAAAGGACCTACATTTAGGCATAAAGAATATAAGGAATACAAAGGAACAAGACAATCAACCCCGACCGAACTAGCTGGACAATTTTCAATAATTAGAGAGCTCCTTAAAACCATGAATATCACCACCCTTGAAATGTCAGAGTATGAAGCAGATGATATAGCTGGTACATTGGCTAAAATGGGTGAAGAAAAAGGTTTAGACGTAGTATTGGTGACAGGAGATAAGGACTATTTACAGCTTGCAACAGATCGATCTAAAGTTGTATTAACTAGAAAGGGTATCTCTGAGATTGAAGAGTACGATAGAGATAAGATAATTGAAGAATATGGTATAGAGCCGAGTCAGTTTATAGATTTGAAAGGCCTTATGGGAGATAAGTCGGATAATATACCAGGGGTGCCAGGGATAGGTGAGAAAACTGGACTAAAATTAATCAAAGAGTTCGGTGATATCAAAAATATTTATAAAAATATAGATAGTGTTAGCGGAAAAAAACTAAAAGAAAATTTAATAGAGTACGAGAGTATAGCCTACCTAAGTAAAAAACTAGGTGAGATTATAGTCAATGTACCTTTAGATGTAGGAATAGATGATTTAAAGGCAAAGGAGCCAAACTGGGAGGAGTTACTTCCCCTATATGAAGAGTATGAATTCAAAAGCCTAATAGATAAGATTCCAAATGAATTTACAGAAAAAGAAGAAGTATTAAGAGAATATGAATATAAAAAAGTAAATGCAGATAATTTGGAAGAAGTAGTTAACCTAATCAACGGAGAAGGCAAATTTGCATTTAAGTTCTTAATTGATGGTTCAAATGTTATTGAAGATAAAATCATAAACCTAGGAATTAAGACTAAAAATGGTCCAATATACTATTTTGATCTATTGGATAATGATGAGAGCTATATGAAGGTCCTCAAAGAAGTATTTGAAAATCCTAATATAGAAAAAATTGGTCATAGTTTGAAAGGGGATATTACTATATTATTTAGATATGGAATCCAAATTGAAAACTATAAATTTGATTCCATGATAGCTCAATATCTTATAAATCCAAGCCAAAATGATTATTCAATAAATAAAATAAGCGAAGAGTACTTAAGCTACTATGGTTTTGATGAAGAAATGCTCCTTGGAAAAGGGAGGGGTCTAAAAACCTTTTCTCAAATAGATGAAGGTGATAGGGTGAATTTCTTGTGCTTTTCCTTGGATTCAGTTTTTGAACTTGAGAATATTATGATAGAAAAAATAGAAGAACTCAATATGAAAGATCTTTACTACAATGTTGAATTACCTTTAGTAGAAGTTCTAAGTAGTATGGAATATTTAGGATTTATGGTAGATGTAAATGAGCTAAATAATCTAGGGGAAAAACTTGATATAGAGATCAAGTCTTTAACGGATGAAATATACCAATTAGCAGATATGGAGTTTAATATTAATTCTCCTAAACAAATAGGTGAAGTATTATTCGAAAAACTTGATTTACCTGTAATTAAAAAGACTAAGACAGGTTACTCAACCAGTGTAGATGTATTGGAAAAACTCCAGGACCAACACCCAATTATTAAGAAGATATTGAGATATAGGCAAATCGTAAAATTAAAATCAACCTACATAGATGGGTTGACCACTTTGATTAATAAAGATACTGGCAGGATTCACTCTAGTTTTAATCAAACTATTACAACGACAGGTAGGATTTCAAGTACGGAGCCAAACCTACAAAATATTCCTATAAGGACTGAAGACGGTAGACAGATTAGAAAAGCATTTATATCAGATAAACCAGAATATACCTTAGTTGATGCTGACTACTCTCAAATTGAGTTAAGGGTACTAGCTCATATATCTGATGATGCTAAGATGAAGGATGCATTTATCCATAATGAAGATATACACAGAAAAACAGCATCTGAAGTGTTCCATGTTCCTATGGATGAGGTAACACCAAGTATAAGAAATAATGCCAAAGCTGTAAATTTTGGTATAGTGTATGGAATTTCTGACTATGGCTTGTCCCAGGATTTGAATATAAGTAGAAAAGAAGCTAAAGAATTTATTGATAAATATTTAGATAATTATATAGGTGTTAAACAGTTTATGAAGGATACAGTTGCACAAGGAAAGGAAAAAGGATATGTTGAGACACTATTAAATAGAAGAAGATATATACCTGAACTACAGGCCAAGAATTTTAATGTAAAATCCTTTGGAGAGAGAATTGCTATGAACACACCAATACAAGGGACAGCCGCTGACATAATCAAGGTTGCTATGGTCAATGTCTATAGGGCTCTGAAGGAAAACAAGCTAAAGTCAAGACTTATACTTCAAGTTCATGATGAGCTGATAATTGAAACTCATGTAGATGAACTTAATAAGGTAAAGGATCTGTTAAAAAACATAATGGAAGAATCTATTTCTTTAAGTATTCCTTTAAGTGTGGACATTGAGATAGGGGACAGTTGGTATGAAACACACTAAATCAAAGATAATTGGGTTAACAGGTGGTATTGCATCGGGGAAATCTACAGTATCTTCCTTACTAATTAGTAAAGGGTACAAGGTAATAGATGCAGATATATTATCTAGAGAAGTAGTAGAAATAGAAAAACCAGCATATAAAAGTATAGTAGAGTATTTTGGAGATAATATATTAAATGATGATAAAAGTCTGAACAGAAGGGTATTAGGTGATTTAGTTTTCTCAAACAATGAGCTTTTACAGGTTTTAAACAATATCATCCACCCATATATATTTGAAGAAATAAAAAAAGATATTTATAAGGCATCAAATAATGAGGATATTATATTTTTAGATATACCTTTATTGATTGAGAGCTACGATGAATTTATAAAACAAGGGATAATATTTGATGAGATTTGGTTGGTCTATGTAGATGAAGATATCCAATTGAAAAGATTGATGGAAAGAAACAATCTAAGCAAAGAGCAGGCTAAAGAAAGAATAGAGGTTCAAATACCCTTAAAAGAAAAAAAAGAAAAAGCCACTAAAGTAATAGACAACAATGGAAGTTTGACACAATTAAATATTAATGTGGAAAAACTCTTATCTGAATTTATGTAGTATGGAGGGATTTATTTGTTTCGTAGAAGAAGAATAGCTAGTAGATTACTTTCTAAGATACTGATACTTTTAATTATCTTGGTCATGGCTTTATCTGCAATTGCCTTTTTATTTCCACTAGATTATGTTAAGTATATAAATAAGTATGCTAGAGAATATGATATAGATCCTTGGTTAGTATCGGCAATTATAAATGTTGAGAGTAAGTATAAAAAAGATGCAGTATCTCCAAAAGACGCAAGAGGGCTAATGCAAATAGGCCCTACAACAGGAAGATGGGCAGGAGAAGAGTTAAGTATTGAAAATTATAACGAAAATATGCTTTTTATTCCTGAGACTAATATAAGGATTGGCGTATGGTATCTATCAAAGTTAGAAAATGAATTTGGTGACAACATTGACCTTATTTTAGCCGCATATAATGCAGGTAGTGGTAATGTCCAAAAATGGAGGTTGGATTCACTTTATTCCAAGGATGGAATCAATCTAGATAATATACCATTTAAAGAGACTGCTGAATATCTAGTAAAGGTTAAGACTAATCTTAAGATTTATAATTTGTTTTACAATAACAAATTAAGTAATTCAGATGATTTTGGCACCATATATATAGAAATAATGAATAGTTTAAGGAAGAATATATTAAAGATATCTAACTCCTATAGTAAGGGTGATTTAATTTGATTTGGAAGAAAAGTTTAATTGCTACGTTAATGGTATTAGCATTATTAGTAACTGGTTGTGGGACAAAAGATGTAGTTGATGTAGTATATGAAAATAATGATAATCAAGAGTTGGACTTGACCCCGATTGAAGGTGGGCATGCCATTATACCTTTGACAAATTTCAGTACATTAAATCCACTATTAACTACAAATTCACACTACTATCATTTTAGTAAATTGATGTTTGAAAGTTTGTTTGAGTTTAATCAAGATCTAAGTATTGAACCTAAACTAGCTGAAAGCTATTTCATCTATAATGAAGGTAAAACTATCTCGGTAAAGCTAAAGAGCAATATTAAATGGCATGATGGAACACCTCTTACTAGTGAAGATGTTAAATTTACCATAGATGTAATAAAATATGCAAATAGAGAGAGCAAGTATGGAGATATAATTGAGAGTAATTTAGGAATTGGTGGCGGGGTTAATTTTAGTACAGTAATCAATGGAAAAGTTATTGACGATAAAAATATAGAAATAAGCTTTGATAGAGAATACTTAAATAGTATGGAGGTCCTTACCTTCCCAATTATACCAAAACATATCTTTGAGCAAAATGGAAGTAGCAACCCAATTATTAATGCTTTGATTACAGATGATTATTTACCCATTGGTACTGGACCCTACAAATTTGAATCTCATGATAAGCATAAGTTCGTTACCCTAACAAGGAATGAAGATTATTGGAATGGTACACCCTATATTTCAAAAATCATTGGTAGAGTATTAGATGATGAGGAACTTATACTTACCGCCTTCGAAACTGGACAAATTAGCTTTGCATCTACAATTGGGGTAGATTGGGATAAGTATAAGCAAAATAGTAGAATAAAGGTACTGGAGTATATATCGCCTAATTACGAGTTTTTAGGATTTAATTTTAACAATGAGTTAATGAAAGGTGAAAGGGGACAATCCATAAGGAAAGCCATAGCTTATGGAATCAATCGCCAAGATATAATTCATAAAGTCTATCTTGGCCATGGAACACAAATTGATCTTCCTATTTATCCAGATTCTTATTTATTATCATCGGATGCGAATACTTTTGGATATAGTAAGGAGATTGCTTTAGGGATATTAAATGAAGCAGGTTTTAGGGATATTGATGAGGATGGTATTTTAGAAGATGAAAATGGTAGAGATCTTAGTCTAAGGCTTATTACAAATGCAAGTAATAGTACAAGAAGATTAGTAGCAGATTTAATAAAGGATAATCTAAGAGAGATAGGTATTGATGTTCAACTAGACTTTGATGCTAATTATTCAAAAGAGTATAGCGAAACAGAATCAGAAATTATTTGGGAAGAACTCAACAATAAAATTACTAAAGGTAATTATGATATGGTCTTGCTTGGGTGGCAGACTTCTGTAGTGCCAAATCTATACTCTATGTATCATAGTAGTATGATAAGTACAGGAAGCAACTTTATTAATTATAACAATGAGGAAGTAGATCAATTGTTAACTGATATATTATTAAACAATCCAATAGAATCCAAAATAGATTTGTATGGAAAGCTTCAAAAGCATTTAGTAGAAGAACTTCCCTATGTTAGTTTATATTTTGTTAACAAAGGACTATTGGTAGATACCAAAATCCATGGAGAATTGAAACCTACCTTCTACAACCTTTATAATGGGATAGAAGATGCCTATATAATAGAATAATAAATTTCTCAAGATCATGATGATTATAAATAAAAAACTTAAGGACAAATTAAATACTTAAGTTTTTTATTATGTCTTGAACTTAAGCGTATAAGGGATATTGGCATATTAAATATTACTTAATTTGGATGTAATGTTATAAATTTAACTTGAAATATTAGCACTTTAGTTTATAATTAGAATGTATGTGTATTTATCTTTATAATGCAGGGGTGGTGGAACTGGTAGACACGGTAGCTTGAGGGGCTATTGCCAGAAATGGTATGAGAGTTCGAGTCTCTTCTCCTGCACCAAGGTTAAATTAGTATTATTTAGTAACTTATGTACTTTTTTAACGATTAATGTTATAATATACTTTGGCATTAAGCTCAAAAGTTTTGGGCCTAATTATATAATTTTTACTATAATACAATAAAGAGGTGGAATAAGAATGAGACTTGACAATCTCACTTTCAAGGGTGGAATTCATGTTAAAGATCAAAAGGATTTTACTAAAGATATAGCAATTGAAAAGGCAATAGAACCAAGCATAGTAAAGATACCTTTACACCAACATGTAGGTGCACCTTGTAAAGCTTTAGTAAAAAAGGGTGACACAGTAAAAGTTGGACAGAAAATAGGTGACTCAGAAGCATCACTTACTGTACCAGTTCATTCTAGTGTTTCGGGCGAGGTAATAGGCATTGAGAAACTTTATACTCCAGATGGATATAAGGTTGATTGTGTTGTTATTCAATCTGATGGACTAAATGACTTAGACGAAACTATAAAACCAAAGGAAAACCTAGAGAGTCTAACTGGTGAAGAAATCTTAGCAATTTCAAGAGAAGCTGGAATAGCTGGACTAGGTGGGGCAGCATTTCCATTGCACTCAAAATTTACTACTTCATTAGAAGCTGGTATTGACACTATTATATTAAATGGTGCTGAATGTGAACCATATTTAACTTCTGACCACAGGGTTATGTTAGAGTCACCAGAAAGAGTTACAAAGGGTTTAGAAATTATTATGAAGTATTTTGGTTTGAACAGTGGTTACATAGCGATTGAAGACAACAAAGAAGATGCGATAGCTTCTTTAAAGGAATCATTAAAAGAAAACAGTAGCATTCAAGTTGCTAGTCTAAAAACCAAATTCCCACAAGGTGACTCATACAGAATAGTGAATGCAGTAACAGGAAGAGTTGTTCCTCAAGGTGGACGAACTAAGGATGTTAAATCATTTGTTACCAATGTATGCACATCAGCTGCCCTTGCAGATGCAGTATTAGAGGGAAAACCATTGTACGAAAGAGTAGTGACTTTAACTGGTAATGGTATCAAGGAGCCTAAAAACCTATTGGTAAAGATAGGGACTAGTATTGGCGATTTAATAGCACAATGTGGAGGATTCAATGGCACCCCAGGAAAAATCATAGCTGGCGGTCCAATGACTGGTTATACTCAATTTACTTTAGATACGCCAATTACTAAAGGAGTAACGGGAATTATCGTTCTTACAGAAGAAGAAGCAAGACCTGAAAAAACAACTCCATGTATAAAATGTAGTAAATGTGTAGAGGCCTGCCCTGCTTTTTTACTACCATTAACTATTAGTGCTTGTTCATTAAAAGAGAAGTATGATGAAGCAGAGTCATACAATGCTTTAGCTTGTATAGAATGTGGTAGTTGTTCATATATTTGCCCAGCAAAGAGGCCGTTAACAGAGTCTATTGCTCATGCAAAGAGAGAGATTACTGCACGAAGGAAAAAATCATAATTGTTAGGAGGAAATAGAATGGATAAAGTTGAATTAGATAAAGCCTTAACCATGTCTTTGGCACCTCATATAAGATCAAGTGATTCCACAAGAAAGCTAATGTTAGATGTAATTATAGCTATGGTGCCTGCGATGATTGGAAGTGTGTATTTCTATGGAATATCTGCACTAATTCTTATTCTAGTTTCAGTAGCTGCAGCTGTTGGCTCTGAAATTTTAATTAAGAAATTATTTAAGAAGGATATATTAATAGGGGATTTAAGTGCTGTAGTTACTGGTATTTTAATAGCTTTTAACTTGCCAGCTAATGCCCCGTGGTGGGTTGCAGTTTTTGGTTCAGTTTTTGGAATCATAATTGTAAAAGAATTCTTTGGGGGTATTGGTTCAAACTTTATGAACCCAGCTCTTGCAGCAAGAGCAGCATTGGTAGCTTCATGGCCATCAATTATGGCTACTTATGTTAATCCAGATGGAATAACAAGTGCTACACCCTTAGCGCTTATAAAAAGTGGTAGTGCAGTAGAGGCTTTACCATCATTATCAAGAATGTTCATTGGAGATATAGGTGGTAGTTTAGGTGAAACTTCAGCACTATTATTATTAATTGGTGGAGCGTACTTAATTATTAGAAGAGTTATAGATTGGAAAGTTCCTGTATTTTATATAGGTACTACTTGTGTAGTTTTATTAACGCTTGGTGTAAGCGCAGACTTATTAATTTATCATGTACTAGGTGGAGGACTTATATTAGGTGCATTCTTTATGGCAACGGATTATTCAACTACACCTATAACATCTAAAGGAAAAGTAATATTTGCCATTGGGTGCGGGGTATTAACCGCGGTAATTAGAGTAAAAGGTGGCATGCCAGAAGGGGTATCTTATTCTATATTACTTATGAACATAATGACCCCAATTATTGAAAGGTTTACAAAACCAAAAGTGTTTGGGGAGGTAAAATAATATGGATATGAAAGAAACTATAAAATTAGGTTTGACATTGTTAGTTATAGCAGCAGTAGCCGCTGCTATATTGGCTTTTTCTAATGGTATAACCGCTCCAATAATAGCAGAAAGGGAAATGGAAGCAAAATTTGGGGCAATGCGTGAATTATTCCCAGATGCAGATGATTTTGCAGATATTGATGCTGATTTGTTAGCTGAAATTCAAACTACAAATACAACTGTTACGGAAGTATCAGAAGCAAAAGCAGGAGACCAAGTAATTGGCTATGCTTTCCAAGTTGCAGCTGGTGGTTATGGTGGTGCTGTAAATAATACTGTTGCCATAAATGCTAGTGATGACACAATTATAGGTATAAGAGTTGGGACTCATAGTGAGACACCAAATATAGGTGACAAAGTTGAAGAACCAAACTTTACTGATTCATTTGAAGGGAAAACTACTACATCTCGATTAACAGCAGTAGCTTCACCTTCAGCAGAAGATGAAGTACAAGGGATATCAGGTTCAACTATATCTGTAACTGCAATACTTACAGGTGTTAATGATGCAAATGACGCATATAATAGATACTTTACAGATAATGAAGTAGCACCAATTATTGAAGAAACAGAAGAAGAAAAACAAGCAAGATTCTTAAGCGAGTTATTTGTTGATGCTGATGAATTTACACCAGTTGAACAAGGTGTATTAGATAACATTATGGAATCCAATAAATTTGTTAAAGAAATTCACGAAGCAAAAGCTGGTGGAGAAGTTATAGGTTATGTATTTATGACACGTTCTGGTGGTTACGGTGGAGAAATACCTGTAATTACTGGTATAAACATAGATGGAACATTAACAGGAATCAGAGTTGGAGATAATGATGAAACTCCTGGCCTAGGAACTAAAGTAGAAGAACCAGACTTTGCAGATTCATTTGTTGGCAAAGCTACAGAGAACAAAATTGTTGCAGTAGGAGCACCTTCTGCTGAAAATGAAGTTCAGTTGATATCTGGTTCCACAGTATCTGTAGATGGAGTTCTTTATGGTGTTAATGGTGCTAGAGAAGCATTTGTTGATTTAATTTCACAATAAACTAAGTGGAGGTGGAAACATTGAAACTATTTGAAATATTTAAAAATGGTATATTTAAAGAAAATCCTGTTTTGATTCAGTTAGTTGGACTGTGTTCAGTACTAGCTGTAACTACAACACTAGTAAATGGGCTTTCAATGGGATTGGCTGTAACTGCTGTATTATTAGGTTCAAATATAGTTATTTCCTTATTAAGAAATGTAATTCCTGATAAAATACGTATTCCGGCTTTTATCGTTGTTATAGCAACATTCGTAACTCTTTTAGAGATGTTTTTAAATGCTTATTTACAATCAGTTTATAGTGCATTGGGAATATTCCTTCCTTTAATAGTTGTTAACTGTACGATTTTGGCCAGAGCGGAAGCTTTTGCGTCAAAAAATAATGTTGTAGCATCTACAGTAGACGGACTTGGCATGGGACTTGGATTTACCTTTGCAGTTAGCGTTTTGGGGGCGGTTAGAGAGTTATTTGGTAGTGGTACATTATTTGCAGGAACCGATTTTGTTATAAATGTTTTTGGTGAAGCATACCAACCTGCTGGAATTTTCGTAGCGCCTCCTGGAGCGTTTATATTGTTAGGTATTTTTATCGCTGTGTTTAAATTAGCGATGAATAGAAAAAAAGCAACCAATTAGAGAAAATGGAGGAGGAGACTAAATGAATATATTAACAATACTTATATCTACAATATTTGTTAATAACTATGTATTTGCACGATTTTTAGGGATATGTCCTTTTCTAGGAGTATCTTCTAAGATGGAAACATCAGTTGGTATGGGTCTAGCTGTTACATTTGTTATTACCATGGCATCTGCTATTACTTATTTTGTTCATCATTCAATTCTTGTACCATTGGGAATTGAATATTTACAAACATTGTCTTTTATATTAATTATTGCTTCTTTAGTTCAATTTATTGAATTAGTAATCAAAAAAATAAGTCCAGCTCTATACAATGCAATGGGTGTGTTTTTACCACTTATAACTACAAACTGTGTTGTATTGGGTGTTACTATAATAAACATACAAGATGCATACTCTTTTGGAGGAGCTATAGTTAATGGTTTAGGTGCTTCTCTAGGCTTCTTCCTAGCTTTAGTTTTATTATCTGGAGTTAGGGAAAAGTTAGAACTTGCAGATGTACCTGAAGCTTTAGAAGGTGTACCAATAGCTTTAGTTGCAGCAGGTTTAATGTCAATAGCCTTTTTAGGTTTTAGTGGAATAGTATAGGAGGTAATGAAATGGAAAATATTTTATATCCGATATTAGTTTTAGGCGGATTTGGATTGCTATTTGGTGTTCTATTATCCATTGCCTCTGTTGTATTTAAAGTGGAAGTGGACCCTAAAATAACTGAAGTTTTAGATGCATTACCAGGGGCAAACTGTGGAGCCTGTGGATTTCCAGGTTGTGCAGGTTTAGCAACTGCAATAGCTGAAGGAAGAGCACCAGTAAATGCTTGTCCAATAGGTGGACAAAAAGTTGCCGATAATCTTGCGGAAATCATGGGAGTAAATTCCGAGGTTCTTGACAAAAATGTAGCTGTAGTTCTATGCCAAGGTAGCAAGGAAAAAGCAAGAGACAAGGCTATATACGAAGGCGTTCAGGATTGTAGATATGAAGCAGAATTAGCAGATGGTTGTAAAGCTTGCTCATATGGCTGTCTTGGATGTGGAACATGTTATGACGTTTGTGCTTTCGACGCAATTAGAATGATTGACGGAGTAGCTGTTATAGATAAGGAAAAATGTACTGCATGTATGAAGTGTATCGACATATGTCCTAAGAAAATAATTGAATTAGTTCCTTATGATAATGAGTACATTGTAAAATGTAAGAGTGAAGATAAGGGTAAAGAAGTTAGAGGAAATTGTGATATAGGTTGTATAGCATGTAGAATATGTGTTAAAAATTGTCCGGAAGATGCGTTTACATTTGAAAATAATCTTGCTAAGATTGTTTACGATAAATGTACAAATTGTGGAATTTGTGAAGAAAAATGTCCAACTAAATGTATATGGACTAGTAATGAAAAAGAAGAAGAAGTTGTAAGTTAAAATAGAGCCCATATGGGCTCTATTTTTTAACTAGGAAGATACATGTCTTATTAGTTTCCAAATGAATACTAGGTGGTAAATTAGGTTGTATTTGAAATATATAAATGGTAAACTATAAAGAGTGGAAATAAGTATACTTATGTATTTAGAAAGGTGATTGAATTGACAAAAGGTGACAAACTATTAATAGTTCTTGTCCTTATACTATCATTAGCTTCTATGGGTTACATAAAAAAACAAGGATTGTCTAATAAAGATAAATATGTAAGTATCCAAGTGAATGGTGAGGAAATCAAGAAGATTATATTTGACAATGCTATAGTAGGAAAGACTATACCTATCGAAACAAATCATGGATTTAATCTAATAGAGGTTGGTGACAATGAAATTAGAGTTATTGAAGCTAGTTGTCCCGATCAAATTGACGTTAAACAAGGTTCTATATCTCGAATAGGTGAAACCATTGTTTGTTTGCCAAACAAAATGGTGATAGAAATCAAAGGGGTAGACACTGTAGATGGAATAGATATGATGAATTATTAGGAAGAGGGACGTATGAAGAAATTAAATAAAATGCTTTTTTTATCAGTATTGGTGTCAGTAGGTCTGGCACTAAGTGTATTAGAATCAGCGATTCCATTGCCTATTACCTTCCCTGGCGCCAAGCTTGGCTTATCAAATATGGTGGTATTAATAACTTTAATAGTATTTGGTTTTAAGGATGGAATTATAGTTGCAATGTTAAAAAGTGCTGTATTGATGTTGGTTACAGGCAGTATTTCAAGTTTTTTATATAGCTTTTCTGGAGCTGTACTAAGCTGTATTGCCATGTATATAGGCTATAAATATTTTTCTAAGATTTTTAGTTTAATAGGCGTAAGTATATTAGGGGCCTTGGCCCATAACTTTGCACAGGTTACAGTTGCTACAATTATAATGAATAATTTAAGGATATATACCTATTTGCCCTTTTTAATGTTAACTAGTATTTTTTCTGGTTATTTTGTGGGACTGACTTCTACATATATTATAAAAAATTTAAAAGTCAGTTTTAACATATTATTTAGGAGGTAATACGCTTCTATGTCTAAACTAGTATTGGCAACTTTATCCCCAAGAAGAAAAGAATTATTTGAAAAATTTAATATAGATTATCTAGCTGTTGCTAGTGATATCGTTGAGGAGTTTGAGTCAGATGACGAACCCTTACAATATGCAATGAGGATGGCTTTTTTTAAGGCATATAGTGTTAGCAAATTGTATGAAAATCATATAGTTATAGGGACTGATACTATTGTAGTATACAATAATGAAATTTTAGAAAAGCCAAAAGATCAAAAAGATGCTTTTAGGATGCTGAAGATTTTAAGTGGAAATGAGCATAGGGTAATTTCAGGCATATCCATTATAAACTTGGCTTCTGGTATTAAGATAGTAGACTATGATATTACTAAGGTAAGGTTTAGGAACTTAAGTGATGATAAAATACTAAAGTATATAGATACAAATGAGTCGCTGGATAAATCTGGCGGCTATGGAATCCAAGGTTTTGGTGGTCTACTTGTTGAAAGTATTGCTGGCTCATATTATAATGTAGTAGGACTACCTTTAGTAAAGCTTGATGAATTATTGATGAAGCACTTCGATTTTAGCATATTATAAAAAGAAGGGTGAAACTATGGAAAATAATTTAAGTATTGATAAAAGCTATACTATCAAAGATTTACCCATAAGTGAGAGACCTAGGGAAAAGTTATATAGCTATGGACCTGAGTCCCTATCAAATGCTGAGTTGTTAGCTATTATAATTAGGACAGGACATAAGAACGATACTGCAATTGATCTTGCTCAGAAAATATTAAACCTAGATAATAGAGGATTACCTTTCTTATCCAATGTTAGCTTGGAACAGCTTACTGAGATTAAAGGAGTTGGAGAGTGTAAAGCAGCCCAGATATTAGCAGCCATAGAAATAGGTAAAAGAATAAGTAGATGGAGAGCAGATGATAAGGTTAAGGTAACTTCGCCTATGGTCATTGCAAATTTAATGATGGATGAAATGAGATATTTGGATAAAGAATATTTCAATATCGCAATTTTAGATACCAAGAATCAAGTCTTAAGTATTGAAAACATATCTATTGGGACACTGAATGCTTCAATAGTTCACCCAAGGGACGTGTTTGGCATGGCAATTAAGAAAAATGCTAATTCCATTATACTATTACATAATCATCCTAGTGGTGATCCCCAACCTAGTAATGAAGATATTAATATAACTCATAGATTAGTTGATGTGGGTAATTTAGTAGGTATAAAGGTTTTAGACCATATAATTATTGGAGATAATAGGTATATAAGCTTTAAGGAGAAAAATTTATTTTAAACTTTGGAAGGAGAAACATATGAAATTTTTTAATTTATTCAACAAAGACATGGGAATAGACTTAGGTACAGCAAATACATTAGTTTATATAAAAAACAGGGGAGTTGTGGCTAGAGAACCTTCAGTAGTAGCAATTCAAACAAATACAAAACAAGTACTTGCAGTAGGTGAAGAAGCAAAGAAAATGATTGGTAGAACTCCAGGGAATATTGTAGCAATAAGACCATTAAAAGATGGA
>CAYOFC010000016.1:0-20445 GCA_964403265.1 uncultured Tissierella sp.
TATTATATGATTATTTTTTAAGTTTGATTCCATCATTTGAAATTATGATGATTCCCTCTTTGTATAGTCTTCCTATGGCCCTTTTAAATCCTGCTTTACTCATTCTTAGTTCTTTTCTTATTAAGTCTGGTGAGCTTTTGTCTCCTAATGGTAGGCTGCCACCATTTTCTTTAAGTTTTCTCATGATGACTTTGCCATCTGTATCCATTTGTATATAGGACCTATCCCTCAGGCTTAGATCTAATTTACCATCTTCTAGTACTTTGTTTATTCTTACTTCTATATTGTCACCAACATCATATGCACCAACTAGTTCTTTTTTTGATATAAGTCCATCATACTTATCTTCTACTGCCACAAATGCTCCTATATCCCTATTGATACTATAGATAGTTCCTTTAGCTATTTTGTTTTCCCTATAATTTGAGTCCGTTCTTAGCATATCTTTGATCTTCATAGTTGCACAAAGCCTATTGGATTTATCTATATATAATCCAACTAGGTATTCCTTACCCTTCTCTACAGAGCCTGTAGTTTCAGCAAAGGGTAAGAATAAATCCTTCTCCAAACCCCAATCAAGAAATGACCCAATCTTAGTACCATCTACTATCATTAAATGTGCCAATTTACCCAGGGTAATCTTTGGTTTATTTGTTGTAGCTATGATTCTGTCTTTTGAATCATTGTATATGAATACTTTTATTCTGTCTCCTACTTCTGCATCTTTAGGTATCTGTGACTTTGGAAGCAGGATATCTTCATCCTCTTCTATCTCTTCATTCAGATAGGCCCCTACAGATGTAAATCTTTTTATTATTAATTCTTGATATTCACCTAAATTTATCATAATACACCTTCTTCTTTATATTAGAAATATTTTAACACAAGTAAATCTAATTAACAATACTAGAACTTTAGCTTAGATAGTGCATCAGCCAAGTCAGTATTTAGTGGTTCATTTTGATTTTTCTTTTGTTCTTTTAAATATTTTGATACGTCTCTTTTGTTTACTTTATTGCCTTCCTTTTTCTTTCTTTCATTAAAAGTTGATAGCTTCTCCCTATATCCACATTGGCATGTAAAGATTTGACCTTCTCCCTGGCCTCTTAGCTCTAGCTTCTTCTTACAATTAGGGCATCTGGCATTTGTTGTTTTAGATATGGATACACGGTGTCCACATTCCCTATCTTGGCAGACATACATTTTACCTCTTTTGCCTTTGACCTCTAACATAAACTTACCACAATCTGGACATTTTGTTCTAGTCAAATTATCATGCTTAAATGTAGTATCACTATTTTTAATCTCTTTTATTATTGATTTTGAGTATTCCTTCATCTCATTTACAAATGTATTTCTTTTTAGTTTTCCTTCTGCAATTAAACCTAGCTTTTTCTCCCATTCAGCTGTTAATGCTGGGGATTTTAGGTCCTCTGGTACTAGTTCAAGTAATTGCTTACCTTTTCCTGTGATTAGTATATCTTTTCCATTGCTTTCGATTAGGAAGGTATTAAATAGTTTTTCTATAATGTCTGCACGTGTGGCTACTGTTCCTATTCCACCAGTTTCTTCTAGTATTTTGCTTAGTTCCTTACTATTGTTTTCCATATATTTAGATGGATTTTCCATGGCAGATAATAGGGTACCTTCGTTGAAATATGCTGGTGGTTTGGTCTTTCCTGTTGTTTGATTGGACTTGACTACTTTTAATATGTTTCCCTTTTCAACTAAAGGCAATATTTGATCTTTGATATCATCTTCCGTTTCTTCCTCATCATCTATATTTGAGTAGATTTCCTTCCAGCCTTCTTTTATTATCCTTTTTCCTTTGGCTATGAATTTTTCTTGACCAATACTAGCATTTATGGTTGTTTGTTCATATTCAAATGGATCATATAATACTGCCAAGAACCTTTTTACAACTAGATCATAAATCTTCTTTTCATTGCTATTAAGCTCTGATAGTCTTACTCTTTCCTCTGTTGGGATTATAGCATGGTGATCTGTTACCTTTTTATTATCCACAAAGGATTTGTTTGCTTTTATAGGTTTTTTAAGTATTTGGCTTGCAAACTTACTATAGCTCGAAATATTGATACTTTTTACTCTATCCTTTAAAGTATCTACCATATCATCTGATAAATATCTTGAGTCGGTCCTAGGATATGTAAGTATCTTATGTCTTTCATATAGGGTTTGCATTGTAGATAGTGTTTCTTTGGCTGAAAAACCAAATATTCTATTGGCATCCCTTTGGAGCTCTGTCAAATCATATAGTCCCTTTGAGTATGTTTTTTTATGATTTTTGTTTACTTGGACTATATTTAAATCTTTACCCTTGATGCTGGATAGTATTCTCTCTATATTTTCTTTATTGAAACTTCTTGTATTGTTATTTTTGTCCTGCCATAGGAATTTCAAATCCTTGGTCTCTAGCTCTATTCCATAATAGTCCCTTGGTTTGAAACTTTTTATATCTTCTTCTCTTTGGGAGATTATGGCAAGTGTAGGGGTTTGTACTCTACCACAGGATAACTGGGAGTTATACTTTACTGTTAGGGCTCTTGTAGCATTGATGCCTACTATCCAGTCTGCCTCAGCTCTTCCTTGGGCTGATTCGTATAGATTTTCATACTTTCTGCCATCCTTTAGATTATTGAATCCATCTTTGATGGCCTTATCTGTTACAGAGGATATCCATAGTCTTTGAATTGGTTTTTTTACATTGGCTTTTTCAATTATCCAACGTGCGACTAGTTCTCCCTCTCTTCCTGCATCTGTTGCTATGATTATCTTATCCACATCTTTTCTATGCATAAGTTCCTTCACTGTATAGAATTGTTTTGATGTCTGTTTGATTACCACCAGTTTTGACTCATTAGGAAGTATAGGCAGATCCTCCATATTCCAGGTTTGGAACTTTTTATTATACTCCTCTGGATCACCTAGGGTTACTAAATGACCCAATGCCCATGTTACTATATATTTGTTTCCTTCTATAAATCCGTTTCCATTTTTGCTGCAGTTTAGGACTCGGGCTATATCCCTTGCAACAGAAGGCTTTTCAGCCAATACTAAACTCTTCATTTTAACGTCCTTTCTTGCGGGCGATCAAAGCTAGGCCCCTACTTACTTTCTATCTCTTCTACTAACTCGGATAAATATACCCATCTATCCATTTTTTCTTCCAACTCCTGCTCCAATACTTCCCTATCATTTAAGAGTCCTTCTAGCTTTTCATAGTCAGTTGAATATTCTTCTATATCCTTGTTGATTTTTTCAATCTTTGATTCTAGCTCTGCTATTACCTCGTCTATTGTGTCCCATTCTCTTTGTTCATTAAATGATAGTTTTAGAGCCTTCTTTTGCTCTCTTGGTTTTTCTTTCTTTTGCAAATTATCTTTTATTTCATTCTCTTTTGATTTTTGGATTTCCACGAAATATGCGTAGTTTCCTGTATATTGTACTACTTCACCCTTGCCTTCAAATACAAATACCTTCTCTACGATTTTATCTAATAGATATCTATCATGGGATACTATGATTACTGCTCCTGGGAAATCCTCCAAGTAATCCTCCAGTATTGTAAGAGTTTGTATATCTAAATCATTAGTAGGCTCATCTAGTAGTAGTACATTTGGAGATTCCATTAATATTCTTAAAAGATGAAGTCTTCTTTTTTCTCCTCCTGATAGTTTCCCAATAGGTGTCCATTGCATATCCTTTGAAAACATGAATTTTTCCATCATTTGAGATGCTGTTATTCTGTCTCCATCAATGGTCTTTACAAACTCTCCGCCATCTTTTATATATTCAATGGCCCTTTGTTCATTGTCTAATTCAGTAGTTTCCTGGGCAAATACTCCTAGTTTAACTGTTTCCCCAATCTCAATAGTTCCACAATCAGGCTCAAGTCGACCAGATATTATCTTTAATAAAGTTGACTTACCCATTCCATTTGCACCTAGTATGCCTACCCTATCATCCCTTAAAACTGTATAGGAAAAATCATCAATTAGTTTAACATCGTCATAGGATTTAGAGATGTTTTTTATTTCTATAATCTTTCTACCAAGTCTTGATGTTCCAACGGCAATATCTACCTCATCTTTGTCTATATCTAGACCGCCTTCTGCTAATTGGTGAAATCTTTGAATCCTAGCTTTTTGTTTAGTAGTTCTGGCTTTTGCCCCTTGCTTCATCCATGCCAATTCTTTTCTATAGATGGATTGCCTTTTTCTTTCTGTTGCTAGTTCAATATCTTCTCTTTCCATCTTCTTTTCCAAATAATAGGCATAGTTGCCTTCGTAACTATATAAACTCCCCTTATCTAATTCAATTATCTTGTTGACCACCCTATCAAGGAAATATCTATCATGGGTAATCATCAGAAGAGCCCCTTTTATTTTGGATAGATAGTCCTCTAGCCAATTGATAGTTTCATTGTCCAAATGGTTAGTTGGTTCATCTAATATTAAAAGATCTGATGGATTAATCAGTGCTGATGCTAAGGCAACACGCTTTCTCTGTCCCCCAGAAAGATTGCCCATTTTCTCTTCAAAGTCATTTATCCCTAATTGTGTAAGGACATTTTTTGCTTCGCTTTCAAGCTCCCATCCATTGATAGAATCCATCTCTTGGGATAATTTTATTATATTTTCCTTTGGTGTATTGGGATTTAGAATAGCTTCATTATATTTTCTTAGGACTTCCATATTTTCCGATGACCCTTTAAAAACTTGCTCAATAATTTTAGCATCTGGATCAATATCTATATTTTGTGGCAAGTATTCTATGTTTATATTATTGGATCTGATTATCCTCCCTGAATCAGGGGTATCCACATCCGCAAGTAACTTCAATAAGGTGGTCTTGCCTGTACCATTTACTCCTATGAGACCAATCCTATCTCCTTCATGGATTCCAAAGGATACATCCTTTATTAATATCCTGTCCGTATATGATTTTGAAATGTTTTCTATGTTTAAAATTATCATTCTACACCTTCTTTTCTTTCTTGCTCTATATATTATATCATATATTGGCAATAAGGTATTATTTAAAAAATACGACAAAAAAGCGACCTAAGGCCGCCTAGTACAAATTATATTTCTTATCAACTTACAATAACTGATTGCTTCCACCTATTGCTCTTATATATTATATATCCATATACACAAACTAGCAAATTACTTACACTCATTGAGAACCATATACCAGTAGCTCCTACGTCTGTAAAATACTTGAATAATAGTATCATAGGTATTCTTACAAACCATAGTCTTCCTATCTCCATAGCCATTGAAAATTTGGTATTACCCGAGCCTTGGAAAAGTCCTTGAAACACACTAAATATCCCCAAAAACGGCATTGATAATGAAATATATCTTAAAAAACTTATGCCCTGGGATATTACCAATGGATCATCCTTTGATTTGATGAAAAAGTCTATTAGTTGTTTGTCAAAGCCAATCAACAGTATACATCCTATGACTCCTATACTAACTGCTATCTTTACTGATTTATCGAATGCCTGATTTACTCTATCGAATTGGCTTGCGCCTATGTTTTGGCCCACAACTGATGTTAGTGCTGCCCCAATTCCTTGTGAAAACTGCATTACCAATGATGTGATTCGATTTACCATTCCAAATGCAGCTAAAGTAGCAGTTCCATAAGATACTACAAATCCATTTAGTACCATAAATCCAATAGCTGATCCCGCTTGCCCCACCGACGAAGGAAAACCCACTCTTAATACATCTTTAAGTATCTTATCGTTGAATTTAAATTTTTTAAAACTTGGTTTGATTTTATTGTCCTCTTTAAATAAGAAGAAAATCCCAACTATAGCCAATAATGCTCTAGAAACTAAGGTAGCCAAAGCTGCACCAGCTATTCCCAAATCAAATGTAAAAATGAATATTGGGTCTAAAATTATATTTAGTATAGCTGATAAACCACTGAGAATAGTCGGAGTTACTGTATTACCCTGAGCACTCATTATTGAATTTATATTAAAATAGATAAACATAAAAATCAAATCTAAAAATGTAATTCTTAAATATATGTTACTTAAATGGGCTAATTCTGCATCTGCCCCCATTGCTTTTATTATGTAAGGGCTAATAGCATAACCAATAATAGTAAAGCTTAAAGCTGCTAAAATTGATACTGCCATTATTTGACTTGCATATTCTCGTGCTTCTTTGATTTTATTTGCTCCCATTAGCTGGGACAGTAGTGATGTTCCAGCAATAGAAATACCTATCCCCAAGGAAACAAATAAGAAGTTCACAGGCCAAACAAAGGAAGTTGCGGCAAAGTGTACAGGTGATATCCTCCCTACCCAGAAGGCATCCACTAAGTTGAATAAGTTTTGAATAAAGTTATTGATTATTATTGGTATCGAAAGGGTTATTAAGGCTTTTAGAATATCACCTTTCAATATCAATTGGCTTCTGTCATTCTTTATCATCATATCACCTATTAAATATATTTCGTGTCTCTTAATAATTATATCAGGTGATTTATAAATTGACAATTGTTATTTTTCAAGATCCTTCACTAGCGTTCAGGATGACAAATCAAGCTTTTTTAGTTCTTGTGTAACACAAGAACCTTTTGGAAGATAGAATAAATTTTTAAATAAGACTCGACATTGGAAAATTTGAATAGAAGTATCCACTAAATAAAAAATTTGAAAGAGCTGCACTGGTTTTGATTGCAGCTCTAATTTTTTATGTGTGGATATACTTCTTCAAATTTGGAATTGTCGAGACGTTTTAAAAATTTATTCGAACACGCCTAGATGTCACAACACACCATTCTACATTACCCTTGCTTCACCCTTATATATCTGTCCAGTAGCACTATCTACCGTTACTATATCTCCATCTTTCAGTATAGTAGTTGCATCATGTGCCCCAACTATAGTTGGTTTTTCTAGATTTAATCCTACTATTGCTCCATGGGATGTTAATCCCCCATTTTCCGTTACTATAGCTCCAGCTCTTTCCATAAATTTAACCATATCTTTATCTGAATTTACGCAAACTATGATATTTCCATCATCAAATTTTGATAGTAACTCAGCTTTTGTATTTGCTATACAAACCTTTCCTGATACGGATTTAGTTCCTATACCTGTTCCAGTCAAAAGAACCTTTCCTATTGTTTGTACCTTAATTAAATTAGTAGATCCAGACAATCCTACTGGAATACCTGCTGTGATTACTACTAAATCTCCTTCTTTTACATATCCACTATTTATGGATGATTCCACAGAGTTTGATATAACCTCGTCTGTTGTAGCACTTTCAGGTGCTAGTACAGGGTATACTCCCCATTCTAAGGCTAATTTTCTCATAACCTCTTCTGTAGTTGTTGCAGCAATAATCGGTGACTTAGGTCTAAACTTAGATATAGCCCTTGAAGTTGTACCTGATGATGTTGCTGTTATAATAGCTGCTGCTTCTAGGTCTTGAGCTGTATAGCATGTAGATCTACCTATTGCATTAGTAGTTGTTATCTCTGATCTAATTGATTTTGACTTTAGTAAATCTGGGTAGTCCAATGAGTTTTCAGTTGTAACTGCTATTTTATACATGGTCTGTACGGATTCTAGAGGGTATTTACCTGCAGCTGTTTCCCCAGATAGCATTATTGCACTAGTACCATCCAATATTGCATTTGCAACGTCTGTTACTTCTGCTCTTGTAGGTCTTGGGTTTCTCATCATTGAGTCTAGCATTTGTGTTGCTGTGATTACTGGCTTACCCGCTATATTACATTTTCTAATCATATCTTTTTGAACAATAGGCATAGTTTCTGCTTCTATTTCTACACCCAAATCCCCTCTTGCAACCATGATTCCATCAGAAAATGATATTATCTCGTCTAAGTTGTCTACTCCTTGCTGATTTTCAATCTTAGAAATTATATCTATATTGTGTCCATTGTTTTCTTCTAGAATTCTTCTTATTTCCGTAACATCTTCTCCCCTTCTAATAAAGGATGCTGCAATAAAATCAATTCCATTTTCTATTCCAAATAATATATCGCTTATATCTTTTTCTGTAATTGCTGGAAGATTAATCTCTACATTAGGTACATTTACCCCCTTGTGGTTTTTAAGTGTACCACTATTTAGTGTTTTACATTTAATATCTGTACCATCAACAATTTCAATTACTTCTAATTCTACTAGTCCATCATCAATTAATATTATTGAACCTTTATTAACATCATTTGGAAGACCTTCATAGGACATATTTACTATGGTTTCATCACCTAAAATATCCCTATTTGTTAAAGTAAATATACTTCCTTGTTCCAATTCAATAGTACCATCTTTAAAATTACCCAGTCTAATCTCTGGTCCCTTTGTATCTAACATAATCGCTATTGGAAGCCCTACTTCTTCTCTAACCTTCTTAATAGTATCTATTCTAACTTTATGTTCATCATGACTACCATGTGAGAAGTTCAATCTACATACGTTTAATCCATTTAGAAATAGTTTCTTTAAAATTTCCTCTGATTCTGATGCTGGCCCTATAGTTGCTACAATTTTAGTTTTTTTCATTATTATCCTCCTAGATTGACAGTATTTGTGCTGTTTCGTACATATTCTTATTGAATTCTTTTTTAATAAGCAATGCTTCACTAATATCTAAATTTATAATTTCATTACATTTAATGCCTAAAGCCTTGCCTGATCTGCCTTCTAATAATAATTCTACAGCATCACGGCCCATTTTACTTGCTATAATTCTGTCGAATGTGGTAGGTGTCCCACCTCTTTGAATATGTCCCAGTATGGTTACTCTTGTATCTATACCAGTTTTCGCGTCTATTTCCTTTGACACATCATAGGCATTACCTACACCTTCTGCCAAGACAATTATATGATGTAGCTTGCCCCTGTTTCGGCCATTTATTACTTTTTTGCATACTTCATCAATATCAAATTCTATTTCTGGCACTATTATACTTTCTCCACCACCAGCCATGCCTGCATACAAAGCAATATCTCCACAACTCCTACCCATTACCTCAATAATATTTGCCCTTCCATGGGATGTGGAAGTATCCCTAAGCTTACTTATTGCATCTACTACAGTCTCCACTGCTGTATAAAAACCAACAGTATAGTCTGTATATCCTAAATCATTATCAATTGTACAAGGAATTCCTATAGTTGGGATACCTGCCTTTGATAGCTGACTTGCCCCTTGCAAAGTACCATCGCCACCTAATACTATTAGTCCATCAATACCAAATATATCTAATACATTTAGGGCCTTTTTAAATCCTGCTTCAGTCTGAAATTCATCAGATCTACTACTTCGTAGCATCGTTCCACCTCTATGGATAATATCAGCTACAGATGATAATTTCATCTCTTCTATATCTCCATTAATTAATCCATGATAACCTTGCTTGATGCCCATAATTCTTACACCATGATATATACCAGTTCTTATAACTGCCCTTATGGCAGCATTCATCCCAGGTGCATCTCCACCACTTGTCAGTATGCCTATAGTTTTCATACAATCCCCCCAGCTGTAGTTTTATATTAAATTATTTCTAATTCTACTAATACCGTTTGTATATCTTCCGCCTCAAAACTTGGTGCTAGAATTTCATATAATTCTTCTCCACCTTCCATAGCAAAAAACTTGGACCTAACTATATATCCTTCCCGCTTAAGTTCTTGCTCTACTTCTTGAGCATAATCATAGCCTACTGCTACATAAACTGTAGTCCACACATAGATTCCCCCTCTAAACCTTATACCTTTTAAGAAAAAATAACATTACCTTTCCCAAGCAATTCTTCTAAATCATTAATAGTATTTTCATCAGAAGAATTTATCCATAAAGATTTATCTGCTACTAAAGTTTGCTTAGTATTTTCTAAGTAAATATAAATTGGTGTATCTCCAGGATTTTTCCTCAATATTGAATTTATCTTATCAAATATATGGTTATTTTTATCCTTTGGTATTTTTAAATATAATTTGTCTAGTTTATATTTGTTTAAAGGCATGATTTTCTCACAAATAATCTTAGGCTCTTCTACCTCTGACATACTAAGTCTTCCTTCTATAACTACTAAATCATTCTCATCGAGAATACGATTGTAGTTGGAATATGTCTTAGGAAATACAATACACTCAATAGTTCCAAAAAAATCTTCTAAAGTTATAAAAGCCATCATATGATTATTCTTAGTTATTTTATTCTTCTTCTCTACTACTATACCACCTATTTTAACTCTTTGACCATCTTTTACAGCTTGAACTTCAGTAGAAGCTTCTTCTAACTCAGCAAATATCTCTGATGTGCTTATATTCGAGACTTTCTTTAACTCTCCTTCATAGGGAGCTAAAGGATGTCCAGATACATATATACCCAAAATTTCCTTTTCCATGTTCAATAATATTTTTTGTGGAAATTCTTTTAAATCAGGTAAATTATCCTTGTTTTTAAGCATATCTAATGTATCAAATATAGAAGCTTGCCCTTGAATATTTCTCTTTCTATCAGCGTGGATTCCATCTATGGTTTTCTCAAATATTGCTAATAGTTGTGCTCTATTAGCCCCTAAACTATCCATGGCACCACATCTTATCAAACTTTCCATAGCTCTTTTATTCATGGAGGCAGAATCTACCTTCTCTATCCTTTCAACTAAATCAGTAAAACTGGTGAATCCTCCATTTTCTCTTGCTTTTACAATTGCACTTATTAGGTTTTCTCCTACATTTTTAACTGCAGTTAAGCCAAACCTAATCTTTCCATCTGACACTGTAAACTTATGGGATGACTCATTAATATCGGGTGGTAATACTTCTATTTTTAGCCTTTTACACTCTTGTATATATAGTGATACAGTATTTGTACTGTTCATAACTGATGATATTTGGGCTGCCATAAATTCCACTGGATAATAATATTTTAGCCAAGCTGTCCTATAAGCTATAACTGCATATGCTGCTGAGTGAGATTTATTAAAGGCATAATTTGCAAAATCTATCATCAAATCATAGATTTTATTAGCAGATTTCTCATCTACCCCATTTCTAATTGCACCAGCAATAATCACTTCTCCATTGTGATCAACTTGACCATGGATAAAGTTCTTTCGCTCTTCTTCCATGACATCCATCTTTTTCTTTCCCATAGCTCTACGGACTAAGTCGGCACGCCCCATAGAGTATCCGCCAATATCACGAACAATCTGCATTACCTGCTCTTGATATACTATACAACCATAGGTGACATCAAGAATATTTTCTAATTTTGGGTGTATATATCTTATTTTACTAGGATCGTGTTTGCACTCCACAAATGTTGGAATTTGGTTCATAGGTCCTGGTCTAAAGAGGGAGTTGGCAGCTATTAGGTTTTCAAATACATTTGGCTTTAATTCCTTTAGAAAGGCCCTCATCCCTGGACTTTCAAACTGGAATATCCCAAGGGTTTCAGCCTTTGCAAACATCTGAAATATATTTGAATCCTCAAAGTCTATTTCATTAAAGTCTACTTTTACCCTATGATTTTTTTCTACTAAATCCACTGCATCTCTTATAACCGTAAGAGTCCTAAGTCCTAGGAAATCCATCTTAAGTAGGCCTAACTCTTCTAATTCTATCATATTAAATTGTGTAGATATAGCCTCCCCATTTCTTAAAAGGGGTACATAATTTGTTATGGGTTCCTTGGAGATAACCACACCTGCAGCATGGGTAGATGTATGTCTGGGTAGACCTTCTACTTTAATTGCATAGTCTATTAAGCTTGCAATTTGATTGTTATTCTCATATTCATCCCTTAAAGTACTATTTACCTCTAATGCCTTTTCTATTGTCATTCCAATTTCTGTAGGAATCTGTTTGGCTATGAAATCAACTTCCCCATAGGGAATATTGGTAGCCCTTCCCACATCACGAATGGCTCCACGGGCAGCCATAGTACCAAAGGTAACTATTTGAGCTACCTTGTCTGCACCATATTTATTGATTACATATTGAATTACTTCCTCACGTCTTTCATAGCAAAAATCTATATCTATATCTGGCATTGATACTCTTTCAGGATTTAAAAATCTTTCAAAAAGTAGTCCATATTCTAATGGATCTATGTCTATTATTCCTAGTCCATAGGATATGATACTTCCTGCAGCAGAACCCCTACCTGGTCCTACCATTATATCATTTTCTTTGGCATATTTTATAAAATCCCACACTATAAGAAAATAGTCTATATAGCCCATCCCTACAATAGTCTGAAATTCATATTCAAACCTTTCTTTTATCTCATCAGTAATCTCATCATATCTACTGTTAAGTCCCTCGATAGTCAACTCTCTTAAATAGGATTCATTAGTATATCCATCTGGAAGCTTGTATTCTGGAAGATGTAGTGTAGAAAAATCTAAGTCAACATTACAGCGCTCGCCTATCCAAGCAGTATTCTCCAAAGCTTCATCTAGACTATCAAAGATTGAATACATCTCTTCAGGTGATTTCAAATAGAATTGATTTGAAGGAAACTTCATTCGATCCTCTTCATCTACAGTTTTTCCAGTTTGAATACATAAAAGTACATCATGAACTATAGCATCATCTTTTTTAAGGTAATGGACATCATTGGTAGCTACTAGTGGTATACCAGTCTCCTTGCTCAATCTTATTAGCTGTTCATTTACCTGTTTTTGATCCTGGATACCATGGTCTTGAACTTCTAAAAAGAAATTGTCCTCTCCGAATATTTCCCTATGTTCAAGGGCTACTTCCTTGGCCTTCTCATAGTTATTGTCCAAGAGAAATTGCTGAACCTCGCCACCTAGACAAGCCGATAGTGCAATTATACCTTCACTATATTTCCTTAGTATATCTTTATCCACCCTAGGCTTATAGTAAAATCCATTTACATATCCTTCTGATACTATTTTCATCAGATTTTGATATCCTAGATTGTTCTCAGCTAAAAGGACTAAGTGATATTGGCTTTTATCCTTAGTTTCTTTCTCAGTATACTTATTAATAGCTGTATACACTTCAGAGCCTAATATTGGTTTTATCTTTTGTTTTTTAGCTTCTTTATAAAATTGTATTACTCCAAACATTGAGCCATGATCTGTAATAGCCACACTATCCATACCTAGTTCCTTAGTTCTAGTAATCAAGTCCTTAATTCTAATAGACCCGTCTAATAAACTATACTCTGTATGAACATGTAAATGGACAAATCTCTTATTATCATTATTATGCATATTCTTATCCTCTCCGATGATTCTACACTTAATATTCTACCATAAAAGACAAAAAAATAAAGACTCTATAAAGAGTCTATTACATTTTCAATTAAGGATAAGTCAATTACCCTAAAATCCTCTAGGACTTTTTCAGTCCAATCTGGAGTAATCTTGTTATTTAAAAACTTTTCTGTGGTTTTTATGCTTTCTTCTATAATATTTAAGCTAGAAAAATCTAATTTATCAATTTTTTTAGATATTAAAATGGATTTATAGGGTGTTTCATTGGGTTTGATACTACCAGATAAGGGGTGAGTTAATAACTCATGACCTTGGTGAACTTTATCCCGAGTATATTCTAATATCTCTAGGTATGAAAAATTCTCATCATAAGTTATATCCATACTATCCCTATATCTTTCGTATACATTATAGTTATTAGTTATTAGTATATTATCCATAGCAAACCTAATTACAGTTTCTCAAATCCACTTATAATTAAATCTTCTAATGCTTTTACTGCCTCTTCTTCATCCCTACCCCTAGCAACTATAGTAATATCTTCACCATAAAAGGCTCCTAAGGACATGATACCTATAATGCTTTTTCCATTTACCTTCATGCCTTGAAACTCAATTTCTATTTCACTATCAAATTTATTTGCTTCTTGTACAAATACTGCTGCTGGTCTTGCATGTAATCCATCTTTATTCTTTAGTCTTAATGTTGTTTTCTCCATTTACTATACCCCTTTCAAATCTTCTGCGATTTCTTCTATTTTTCTAAATCTATGATTTACTCCAGATTTCCCAACAGGTGGATCAAGCATCTCCCCTATTTCCTTAAGGGTAGCATCTGGATTACTTAATCTTACTTCTGCAATATCTTTAAGTTTTGGTGGCAGTTTTTCAAGACCCATAAACTTCTGTATTCTTTCTATTTGTTCGATTTGCCTCATTGAAGCATCAATTGTTTTGCTTAAATTAGCTGTTTCACAATTGACCAATCTATTTATATTATTTCTAACATCTTTCAAAACCCTTATATCTTCAAATTTCAACAAGGCCTGGTGTGCACCCATAATATTTAATAAATCAACGATTTGCTCACCTTCCTTAAGATATACTACATAATTCTCTTTTCTTAATACTATTTTTGAATTAAGTCCAAATGAATTTATTATATCTGAAAGGTCAAGGCTATGCTCCTGATTATTTGTGACAAACTCCATATGATAGGCCTTTTCAGGATTGCTTATGGAGCCTCCCCCAAGGAATGCGCCCCTTATATATGATCTTCTACAACACCTATTATCTAGTATCTCATTACTTACCTTATACTGGAGATTAAAGATATTGATATTTTCTTCATCACTTATAAAACCTACATCAAGTAAAAGCTTCTTTGTAATATCTGTATCCTTAATTAATATTAAATAGTTGTTATTCTTTTTTAATTGTTTGTTACGCTTTACTATTACTTCTATATCCCCTTCATACATATCCTTTAAGAATGTGAACATTCTTCTTGCTATAGCAGCATTCTCTGTTGTAAATTTAATATTTATATTATTTCTCCCAGATATTTGTAAAGTCCCACACATTCTTACTAAGGCTGCTAATTCAGACAATCTACAGCAACTATCCTCCATGGATATTCTAGCCAACTCATTCTTAGTCTTTGAAGAAAAAGACATTCTATCACCTCAAGTCATGTCCAATAATTTTTAAACCTTTTTTTATAATCTTCTTCTCATCTTCATATCTTGCTATATCAATCACTTTGTCAATATGGATAAACTTAGCATCCACAAATCCTTCTTTTTTCTCTGGTTTGCAATACATGTTCTGTGATTTCATAAGGTACCAATGGACTGTTTTGGAAACCATTTCATCCTCTTTTAAATTTTTATAATGATAGTTGACCCTGCCTATATATTGGGTTATTTCTGCTTTGACTCCTGTTTCCTCTAATACTTCCCTTAAGGCAGCTGTATGGAGCCCTTCACCTGCTTCTACTCTACCCTTGGGCAAAACCCAATCTCCATTATATTTTCTTAGTAATAATAAGGCATTACCAAATATCACTACACCACCAGAGCTTAACTCACTTATCATATTACCAACTCCTGATATATTTTTCCTATTATATCAATGTTATATCAATTATACTATATTTTTGAATAATTTGTTAATATATTTTATCATATGATGCAATATTAATTAAAATGTAATATAATCATATCAAAGATAGGAAGGGAGCATTGATATATGAATGAAAACTATGTATTAGAAAAACTTGAGACTCTACTAAATATTCCAAGTCCAACTGGAAATACAGAAAAAGCAATTGGCTTCGTGAAAGAAGAATTTCAAAAGCTTGGCATCTCTACTAGAAGAAATAATAAGGGTGCACTAATTGCTACAATAAAAGGTCAAAACCAAGAAAAAGAAGTAACCTTATCAGGTCATGTAGATACATTAGGTGGAATGGTAAAAGAAATCAAATCAAATGGTCGTCTTAAAATCACACAATTAGGTGGATATGTTTGGAGTACTGTTGAAGGTGAGCATGTGGTCATTGAAACCCTTGGAGAAAAACAGTATACAGGAACACTTCTGACTACTAAGGCCTCTTCCCATGTTCATGGAAGCGAGACAGATGAATTAAAAAGAAATATGGACAATATGGAAATTAGGATTGATGAAAGGGTAAGCTCTAAAGAAGACCTTCTAGCCTTAGGAATCAACGTGGGAGACTTTGTTTACTTTGATCCAAGGACTAGCATTACCCCATCTGGTTTCATTAAATCAAGGCATTTAGACGACAAAGCAGGGGTGATTGCAATATTAGCCATAGCTAAATATTTAGTTGAAAATAATATCACTCCTAATTATACGACTAACTTCTTTATCAGCAATTATGAAGAAGTTGGACATGGAGCTAGTGCTTCTATACCTGAAAAGACTTTTGAGTTTATTGCTGTAGATATGGCTGCACCTGGAGAAGGTCAGACTTCAGACGAATATAGTGTCACTATCTGTGCTAAGGATAGTTCAGGTCCTTATGATTATGAACTTAGAAAAAGATTGATAAATTTGGCTAAAGATCAGGGGCTAAATTATAAAATAGATATTTACCCATATTATGGTTCTGATGGTTCAGCAGCCTTAAGGGCTGGTCATGATATTAAGGTTGGACTAATCGGTCCTGGGGTTGATGCCTCCCATTCCTTTGAAAGAACCCATATAGAAGCAATTGAAAATACAGTAGAACTAGGAATATTGTATTTGACCAAGTAGGGAGTAGTGCGGGAGAGCTTAGCTCTCCCCTACATTTTAAGTGTATCCCCTTATCTCTTTCCTTGCTATTTTCATCAGCAAGTGACTTAAATAATTATTATCATGTCGAATATAATTATTCTTAACTTCAATCAATTCTTCCTCTATTAAAGTTATGCCTTTGGATTTTAATATGTCTCTATCATTTTCTTTGAATATCACAGGTATAGAGCCATCTGTTATATAATTATTTAAGGTATCTTGAGGGATTTCTTCTATGTTAGCTATTACATAATCCAATAGGTCTTGTCTACTATGTTTAAGTATTGCTTCCACATGTTCCAAAACTCCAAAACCGTCGGATTCCCCTGGCTGTGTCATTACATTTGATATATATACCTTAGGAGCCTTAGCATTATATATCTTATCTACTATATTGTTTACCAATAGATTTGGGACTACAGAAGTATATAGGCTTCCTGGTCCTAATACAATCAAATCTGCATCCCCGATTGCTGTTACAGCTTCTTCCAATGGATTTGATAACTTAGGATTCATATATATTTCTTCTATCCTGCTAGCACTTTTTATTACCTCTTCAGGTATACGAGACTCACCCTGGACTATCTTTCCACTTTCTAACCTAGCATACAACTGCACATCCTCTAAGGTCATAGGATATACTTGGCCTGTTATAGCCAATACATTGCCTGCCTCCCTTACTGCCTTCTCAAAACTACCATAAATCCCAACCATTGCTGCTAAAAATAGGTTGCCAAAACTTTGATCCTTTAGTATTCCATTATCAAATCTATACTGTAATAATTTCTCCATAGTAGGTTCAGTATTAGCTAAGGCTAATAAACATGATCTGATATCCCCAGGAGCCAACATACCTAAGTCTTCCCTAAGGACTCCTGAACCACCACCATCATCTGCAACTGTAACTATGGCAGTTATATTGGGAGTGTACTTTTTTATTCCTCTAAGGAGTATAGATAGCCCTGTTCCCCCACCTATTACAACAATCTTAGGTTCATCTGATGATATTTGAACACAGTTAATATTGTTTTCCATATGCCTTCCCCTATCTACTCATATCTCGATGATTAATTATTGTCCTATGACCATTATTAGTTAATATATCACCTATTTTATTAGCAATAGCTACCGAACGGTGAAATCCACCTGTACATCCTATACCAACTACCAATTGAGTCTTGCCTTCATCAATATAATATGGTATTAGAAACTCCAACATATCAACTAGCTTTGATACAAATATATTTGTTTGAGGCCATTTAAATACATAGTTTTTTGTCTCCTCATTAACACCTGAGATTGCTTTTAACTCTGGAATATAATATGGATTAGGCAAAAATCTTACATCAAAAATAAGGTCGCCATCCATCAACATACCATTTTTAAAACCAAAAGAGGTAATGGAGACAGAAAGCCTTCTTTTTTCCCCACCCTCTAAAAATATCTTGTAAATTTCTTCTTTTAACATTCCAATAGTCAACTTCGATGTATCAATAATATAATATGCCCTATCCTTTAATTCCTGCAACATCATTCTTTCTTGATTGATTCCATCTATGATGCTTCCTTCTGGGGTAAGTGGATGGGGTCTTCTTAATTCTTTGTATCTTTTTATCAATACATTATCAGAAGCATCTAAAAATAGTATTTTGTAGCCTATACCCTTATCAGCCAAATCACCAAGGGATTTAAACAAATTATTAAAAAACTCTCCACCTCTAATATCTACAACTACTGCTACCTTTTCCATTGTCTTTTTGGACTCATAGCATAGTTCTGCAAATTTTGGTAAAAGCTGTGGTGGTAGGTTGTCCATACAATAATAGCCCATATCCTCCATCACCTTCATAGCCTGTGATTTTCCCGCTCCTGACATTCCTGTTATAACTAAAAACTCCAAAATATCACCACCTATATTCTAATATTCCTTATTCTTTCTAATGGCAGATTTGCTGCCCTTGCTCTTTTTAAAGACTCCTCTACACTACCAACATCTTCAGGCCTATGAGCATCACTATTTACTATAAATTCCACATCTTCTTCCATAGCTATTTTAATGCTTTCAACCGATAGTTGGCTGTGCTTTGAATTGATTTCTAATGCTGTGCCTACCTTAGCAGCTTCTCTAGCTAAAGTCCTTATATCTACCTTAGCCTTTGAACCTGGATGGGTAATAAAATCTATCTTATAGTTATTTATCGCCTTTACAAATGCCCTAGTATTCAGTTCTACTAGCCTTTCCCTTCCAATGGGCAAGGCTTTTGATAATGGGTTCCTTGCATACATACCAAAACCATCATAAATAGTATGTGGAGTGACTCCATAGTGATAGCCTAATAATAATATATCCACCTGATCTATTAGTCTATCATTCATGTCTATTGAACCACTATAGCCTGTCAGATTTGCCTCTACTCCCAATAGTATTTTTATACCCTTTGAAATAAATTCCTCATTCAGTCTATTTATTTCTTCCCTCATTATAGGTATATTCTTCTTTTTCACACCATAAAGATAATGTCCTGGCCCATGATCACATATGGCTATTTCTTTAAGGCCTTTTTTTAGACCTACTTCTGCATTATCTCTAATTGTGCCAGTGCCATGGCTATATATGGTGTGAGTATGATAGTCTCCTATTAAATTCATTAAATATCCTCTCCGATTAATTTTATCTCAGGTTCTAAATCAACATCAAAATTATCTTTAACAGTACTTTGGATTAGGGATATCAATCCTAATACATCTTTACAAGAAGCATTATCTATATTGACTACAAATCCGCAGTGCTTTTCAGATACTTGGGCCCCACCATGTATCAGACCTTTAAGTCCTGAGTCCTCTATTAGCTTACCTGCAAAATGCCCCTCTGGCCTTTTGAATGTACTTCCTCCACTTGGTAGTTCTAAAGGTTGTTTAGATGTTCTTCTATGGGTTAGGTCTCTCATGGTTTCTTTTATTTCCGAGGAATCTCCATGTCCTAATTGGATCCCTACACCTAATACAATCAAACCCTCATCAACTACCTTGCTTCCCCTATATCTAAAATTCATATCATTATTAGTATATTCGATAATATCATTATTTTTATCCAGTACCCTTACCTTTTCAATTATATCCTTCATCTCACCACCATAAGCTCCAGCGTTCATAGTCACCCCACCGCCTATAGTACCTGGTATTCCGTTGGCAAACTCCATACCTGTAAGTGATTGTTGATAGGCTCTCCTGCTTACAGCTGTGAGTAAAGCACCTGACTGGCAATAAATCCTGGAACCTTCAAATTCTATATTATTAAAGCCTTCATTTATTTTAATGACTACTCCACGTATCCCACCATCTTTTACTAGTAAGTTAGAACCATTTCCCATTATGAAGAAATCTATATTATTTTCCCTACATATCTTGACCCCATTTACTAATTGCTGTTCGTTATTAGGGATTATCATTACATCTACTGGTCCACCTATTTTAAAAGAGGTATGTTTCTTCATAGGTTCATCATAAAGCACTTCTCCCAAATCTATATCCACAAATAATTGGATTAATTTATTTCTATCCAATCTACCACTCCTAACTATATGTTTTCTATCTTATTTTATCATATACCTTTATGATAAGCTATATTCATATTTATTTGAAATTGTCCATGCAAAATATTTTAATATACACGGTAGATTAAGAAAAATGATAAAAATACTAAGCGAACATTTGCAGGAGTGACTATAATTCTTAGCGAATGGAAGATGAAAAGACCTTAAGCAGCTTTCACGACCCTAAAGATAGACCCCAAAGAGAATTGAAAGATGTAGGATTTTTGTCTGGAATGAGCTATAGAATTATTCATCTCCGA
>CAYOFC010000017.1:0-4463 GCA_964403265.1 uncultured Tissierella sp.
CTTTATTTGTCTTCCAATTGCCTTTAGCCCATTCCTCTATACCCATATAGTCATAATGCAAATAAAGGGTGTTTTTGCCCTTAGAAACGGAAATCTTCATGGCTTCTATTGCACCCATTAACTCACCAGCCACATTTCTCATATCTGCCAAATCCTTTTGATTATCTTTTCCACTAAATACTTCCTTACCCTCTGTTGTAAATATAACCATACCATAACTAAATGTCTTAGTCTCCAAGGAGTAACTACCGTCCACATAGGCGATTAGCTCATTTTCTTCGATATCATTTACTTCAACGATAGATTTATCCTTCAGTTTGCTATTTAGCTTATCTTGTAAAGGGTCCTTGCTTTCTTCTATAAACGCCACTGCCTCTTCATAGCTTTTAAACTTCTTATACTTTGCTTCCTTAAATCCTTTTACTTCCTTTTCACATTCAGCCCAAGTATTATATATTCCTGGATTTCTACCATTTTTCACTGCATAGTAGAATTTCGTCATTTCAACACCCCATATTCTCTTTATTCATTAGATATTATACTATATATTTTTAAGTAAATCTTCTAAATTCCAAAGTTTATGATAAGATACTAATATATAAGAACTTAATGACAAATATTAATAAGGGGTATATAATAATTATGTAAATTAGCAAAAGGAGTGATATTGTTGAACATTAACCTAGTAGGTGTACCAATTAAATATGGTTGTGATAAAGACGGTGTCCAATTTGGGCCTGATAAACTAAGAGAATTAGGAATAATCAATATAATAAAAAGAAATGGTTTTAATGTCTACGATATGGGAAATATATATGTTCCTGATATAGCAGATGAATGTAAATACGATTGGCATGAAACTGCAAAATATTTTGACCCTATAAACGAGGTTACTAGGAACTTGGCTCATAGTGTATATGCCTCCTTGTCCTCCCAGTCCTTCCCCTTTGTAATAGGTGGAGATCATAGTATCGGTGCAGGAAGTATATCAGGTGCTAGTAAACATTTTGAAGAGATGGCAGTTGTCTGGGTAGATGCCCATGGAGATATAAATGATATTGAAACATCCCCCTCTGGAAATGTCCACGGAATGCCTTTGGCTTCTACAATGAATGTAGGACACCCAGATATGACCAATCTATATTATGAGGGAATCAAGGTCAAGCCAGAAAATGTTTATATAATAGGTGCAAGGGACCTAGACCCTGGTGAGATAAAACTAGCTGAAGAAATAAATATTAATCTTTATACAATGGAAGATATAAATAAGATGGGGCTAGAAAAAGTACTGGACCATGCTTTTACTAAAATTAAATCCTCTGATGTAGATGGTCTACACCTAAGCTTTGATATAGATGTTTTAGATTGTAGGATAGCTCCCGGAACTGGAACCCCTGTAGTTGATGGAATAAATGTCGCAGAATCAAAGATAATATTAGACAAGATTCTATCTAGTAAACTTGTAACTTCTATGGATTTTGTAGAGTTCAACCCCTTACTAGATATAGAAGACAAAACTGCAAAGATATGTATAGAATTACTAGAGTTTATATTCGAAAAATTAGGCGATTATGGATATTAAAGCTTAATATAAAAATAGTCTGAAGGGATTGATATAAACCCATCAGACTATTTTTCTTAAACTATTCAATTAGCTCAATTCCTGGCTAATCCCTTGCAGAGTGAGCTATCCTACTTGCAGTAGCCGCTGCAATAGCAGCTACTATATCATCCAAAAACGTATTACATCCGTCATCTTTTTTTGTATCTAGTTCTTTAATAATACCTAATTTTTCCTTATCTAAGTAGCCAAAGTTTGTCAATCCAATTGTTCCATAGATGTTTACAATAGATAGGGGAATTATCTCATCAATCCCATATAGACTTTCATCTGATAATATTATACTTTGTATTGGTTCTGGCAGCATTTTCTTTTCTGCTAATTCATCTAAAGCTATTCCTGTCAATATGGCATGGGTTATCTCTCGTTTTGTAAGTACAGCCTCTATATTCTCTATACAATATTCTAAGGTTAGATTATCATAATATTTTGCCTGCAATAACATGACCAATTCGCCTATATCTTCTAGAGTAACACCTCTTTTTTCCATTAACTCTATGGAAGCATCTGTCAATTCCTTATTAGTATATACTTTCATCATACCTCTCCTCCTCTCTCAATACTTCATATTATACACTATATTTTATATATATTATTAAAATTACCACAAATTCCTTGATATTTTTTTCTTAAAGTTATATAATTGATATTGTACGATTATTGTTGAAAGGAGAATTTTAATGAAAAAACATATTTCACTTATTTTAGTTGTAGTATTATTAGCAACTGCACTAGTAGGATGTGGCAGCAAGGATGCTGGATTAACTGATGGTACATATACTGGTGAAGCTCAAGGTATGTCACTTGTAAAAGTTTCCGTAACTGTTACAGACGGTAAAATATCAGATGTTGAAGTTACAGAACATGATGAAACACCAGGTTTCTTTGAGCCAGCTGTTGAAGAAATTCCACAAGCTATAGTTAATAAAAACTCAACTGATGTTGATGCTGTATCTGGCGCAACTGTAACTAGTAACGCTATTAAAGAAGCAGTTGATAAAGCTTTAGAACAAGCAAAATAATTTTTTAAATAATTAAAACCCGTTTATTTTATAAACGGGTTTTAATTTATTGGCCTATCTCTCTTCTCATTACTTCCAATCCTTGAAAATATTATACCTATTTCATATAGGACCATCATCGGTAGAGCCAACAGGGTTTGTGATATCACATCTGGTGGCGTAAGTATGGCTGCCACCACAAATATAACTAGTATCATATACTTCCTATTCTTAGTATAAAAACTAGTCTTCACCAATCCAAATCTAGTAAGCAAAAACATTACTATAGGCAATTCAAAAACTGCACCAAAGGCAAGCAAGGTACTCAAAACAAAGTTCAAGTAACTACTAAAGCTTATAGTAGCTTGAATTTCAGGTATTTGAAATCCAGAAAAGAACTTTAGTATTAATGGTAGTGCAAATATGTAGGACAATACCACTCCTAATATAAAGAAAGCACCACCTAGAAAGAAAGCCACCAATACATATCTTTTTTGTTTTCTTTCTAATCCTGGGCTTATAAATAGCCATATTTGACTTAAGATTATTGGCGATGATATAACCAGCCCACCGACCACAGCTATCCTAATATAACTAAGCATAAGCTCCGACGGCGTAAGATATACAAACTGCATTCCATTAGCTTTTCCAAGTATGTCTTTTGCTATTGGCTCGGCAAAGTTATATGCTACTAATCCAAATACTATCAAGGATAACATTGAATTTATAATTCTTTTCCTAAGTTCCCCTAGATGACCTACTAGAGTTAAATCCTTATCTTTATTCTTTGTCATTTGAGTCATCCTTAACCACATCATTTATCTCTTCCGTTACCTTATTTACTTCAGATTTAAACCCACCTATGGCTTTTCCTAAAGTTTTTCCAAGTTCAGGAAGCTTTGTAGGTCCAAAGATTAATAGTGCAAGCCCAAATATTAAAAGTAGCTCCATAGTTCCTAGTCTCATCTATATTTCCCTCCTTACATATAGAATAATCAAAATTTCTCAATGATATAATTATTTTTGAAAAACGAGGATATCAATCCTCGTTTTTATAGTTTCACTATTATTTTAAACAGTTTCATTTAATAGTTCTATTGTTTTTCTAAGTACATCAGCTGTTACACCTGCACAACGTGCTTTTCTTTCATGATCCCCATAGGCAACCCCTTGTGCTTCCATGTAATTTCCTACAGAATCATCACATAATGTAGTGCCTGCTACTGTATGTGTTAAATTAAGACCTTCTGGTTGGTACATTGGCAATTCTGCCTCTTTGTACCAATTAAATAATTGAGTTACTAATTTTTTAGATGTATCTACATCTGTAACATATCCTATACATGTAGCTGCTACACCTATAGCACCACATAATGTTGCTTGTTGATAACCTGATCCAGCATGAGTAAATGCCGCAGTTGGAACTTGATTGAATGGATATCCTACTTCACTTGCTAAATAGCCGAAGAACCCTTCAGCAACACCAACACCTCAGCCACCATTTTCAAAATATGTATTGTAACCTATCTCTTCCGCCTTTGCAGGATCAAGCTTAACATATTTAAATGGATGCGCAGGTGCTTCATCAACACCACCACTAGCAACTTGAGCTGAACATCCAGTTAGTAGCCCACCTAGTGTACCAACAGCCGCTACACCAGCTACAGTAGTTCCCATGCCTTTCAGAAAATCTTTTCTTGAAATTTGTTTTTCTGTCAAATTTAACTCCTCCTTTATCCTTATAATGCATAGTATAATAGGTATAAAGATACCCGATATACCAAAAGCACTTAATTATTATACACATTAAAACATAAATTGTCAAATTATTAACGTCATAT
>CAYOFC010000017.1:4563-20043 GCA_964403265.1 uncultured Tissierella sp.
GCACTTAATTATTATACACATTAAAACATAAATTGTCAAATTATTAACGTCATATTATTGACATATATTGATAATTTAGTGGCAAAGTCGGGAGGATATTAAAGATCTTTCGACATTAGACTTACCATCTTATTATTCAGACTCTATAATTATTTGCTCATAGGGATAGGAGTCAATCAACTCCCCTAGTACAAAAAACCTTTTACCATTACTTGATGTAAAATAACATGTCATTAATGAAATAATTGGCTTTCCCCTATCCTCAGCTTCTTTATCTTCTAACATATACATAGCTGTTTCTGGTACTATTTTTGTATCATAAACCTCATATTCATAAACAACTCTTTTGTTAGTTATCTTCACTATTGTCCCAATTTTAATGTCTAATAATGGTCCAAACAATGTTGTTTTACCCCTTAAATAATGCCCAGCCAAAGGATAGTTACCCTTACCCATCTCTTGAGATTGTCTCATTGTAGTAGCGCCTACTAGTAAATTTGTATCCGTAACACCCTTTAGTATCGGTAAGTTAATATTTAAGTCATCTATTGAGATAAAACCAATTATTGATTTATTGTTAAAATAACTGGAGTTACTTAAAACTGTAGATATACTTACATCCCTAATACTTGAATAATCAAAAACTGCATCTCTAGCCTGATTTTCCTCAATCTCATCATAGCTTATTTCTTCAACTAATTCTATGTTTTTTTCTATATTTCTTTTTATTAAATAATCATTTAAGTTGGGAATAGCTAATAGCACTATTCCCACTAGTATAAATATTATAGATAAGATTCTTTTCATAGGACTTCCTCCATAGGCATATTTTTACAGACATACCCTCTTATCCTATTTTTACATCTTTACCAGCGTGCTTTATTGCATTTATAGCTAAAACCTTCATAGCATCTACTATACTACCCTCTAAACCATACAAGTCCATAGCTACAGAAATCTCCGTACATCCCGCTATAAATACTTCTACACCCTGAGTTTTTAATTCATCCATAGCCTTATAAATGCCATCTAAGTTTTCTACAACCATACCCTCTTTAATATCATATATAAGATCTGTTACACATTGCTGACCTTCCTTAGATGGTTTTAAAACTTCTATATTATATTTTTTAAATACTTCATCATATACTTTAGCATTGATTGTTCCTTCTGTTGCCAACAACCCAACTTTGTCTACATTGGGCTTATTATCTCTAATATGCTTACCAGTTTCATCTATCATATTAATAAAAGGTATATTTACATTTTTAACAATATCATCATAAAAATAGTGTGCTGTATTACATGGCATTACTAGATAATCTGCACCTATCTTCTCTAAGTTTTGCGCCGATTGAACTAATTGGATTCTTGGATCTTCACCATCTCCATTTATAATATAGTTGGTCCTATCGGAAATAGATGTGTTGTTATCAATCAATATATGGATATGCTCTTGGTCAGAATTTGCCTTTGTCATCAATACTATCATTTCAAATAACTTCACTGTTGCCAATGGCCCCATACCACCTATGATACCTAAAGTTTTACTCACTGCATATTCCTCCTTTTATTGTTTTAAAAACTACTTTTTGCCACCTGTAGCTCCATAACTTAACATTATCTCCTTCATTCCTTCAGTCACTTCTATAGTTCCATCTGGGAATACCCACATTGCTTCAAAATCCTCTATTGAATCTGCCAGCTTTTTACTTTCTTCAAATGGCAAAATAAAGAGTGCGGTTGAATAAAAATCAGCCATTCCAGAATCAGGAGTAACTATTGAAACCTGTCTATAGTAATTTGTTGGCATCAGGGTTTCAGGATGTACTATATGATGATAGATTTCATCATTAACATAATAATATCTCTGATAATCACCACTACTTACAACGGAGGCATCTGTTATAAATACAGTTTCCAGCACTCTTCCTACATCAAATAGGCTTGCATCAGGATTTTGTATACCTACACCCCACTTTTCTCTAATGTCATCTAAGGGCTTACCTATGGCTCTAATATTCCCACCAGCACTAATCAGCCCTGATATAAATCCCATTTCTTCCATCTCTTGAGCTACTAATTCTGTAGCATATCCCTTGGCTACAGCACCTACATCCAGTATCATTTCAGGATCTTCAAGATATACTGTACTATCCTCTTCATTGACGATAATTTTATCCATATCCACATGTGCCCTAGCTTCTTCAAGGACACTCATCAGTGGTAACTGGGCATTTTCTGGATCATTAATACCTTCATCTCTATAGTAATCCCATATATCAGTTACAGAACCCATAGCTATATTTGTAAGATTACCCGTCTTATTATATTGCTCTATGGAAAACAATAATAGGTCCATAATTTCTTTATCAACCTTTACTGCCTCTTTACCTGCCTTATCATTTATTGTTTTAATATTGTTTATTCCTTCATAATTATTAAATCTATCATAAAGTTTATGAAGTTCACCAAAGCGTTCCTCAAGTTTTGCCATATATGAATCAAACTCTTCTTGGCTTGTAGCATACCCCACTACTTGAGTAATGGTATCAAATACTCCATAAAATGTATAATCAAATTTAGTATATTTTTCTCCACTACTGCATCCTGATAAAGTGCCTAATAGAATCAGTCCAACTAAAACAATAGCTATAATTTTTTTCATTTTATCACCCTAATATATAATATCAAATTTCTGTTTAACAAACAATACAGCAAATAATAAAACTAAAACTCTCCTATAAAAGGAGAGTTTTATATAAATTGATTTAATTATCTAGCGTTAGCAGCTGCTTCTTCAACTACTGCTAAGTAACCTTCAACAGTTATAGTAACAGTTGATGTTAATTCTGGTACATCTGGTACATTTAAGTGACTTGCGTCTCTTTCTTTAACTGGTAAGTTAACTATTTCATCAACAGTTTTTCCAACCATCCACTCTTGGAATGCTTCCATTTGCTCATACCATTCTTTACCTATACCTATGGATGTTGAAACACCCTTCATACCATAATCTTCTTTTAATTCATGTTTAGTTTTTAATTCAGCTTCCATATCAGAAGTTATTTTACCTTCTGCATCATAAGCAACTTTAACTTGTGCTGTATCTATAACAGTTCCAACTACTTTACCATCTGCATCAAATGCTGTTGCGGACATATAAACATCAGCTTGAGTTTGAGGAAGAACTTCTTCGCCATTATCATTTGTTCCTAGTTCTTTTGAACTACCGATTCCAGCTTTAACTCCTAAACCTACAGTTGCTCCACCTTCTACGTCTACTGCATTAGCCCATGCTTCTTCAACAGCCGCTAAGTAACCTTCAACAGTAATAGTAACAGTTGATGTTAATTCTGGTACATCTGGTACATTTTTGTGACTTTCATCTCTTTCTTTAACTGGTACGTTAACTATTTCATCAGCAGTTTTACCAATCATCCACTCTTCGAATGCATCCATTTGTTCGAACCATTCTTTACCTATACCTATAGATGCTGATACACCTTTCATACCATAATCATCTTTAAGATCTTTTTTACTTAATACTTCAGCTTCTAAATCTGAAGTTATTTTCATTTCTTCATCAAATGCAACTTTAGCTTGTACAGTGTCTATTGTAACACTTACAACTTTACCATCTTTATCAAAACCTACAGCAGCCATAGTAACATCTGCCTGTGATTGAGCATTAGCATCTTCACTTTTTTCTTTTGAGCTTTTGATTGAAATGTTTTGGCCTAAACCAAATTTAACAATTTCGCCTTCTGCTCCTGCGTCATCTGCTGGCTCTTCTGTATCTTCGCCAGGTGTGTCTACAACTGGTGGTGTGTCTACTACATCATCTTCTGCTGGTTTGCTACATCCAGTAAATACTGCTGCAACCATAACTAGCACTAATAATAATGAAATTATTTTTTTCATCTTAAATACTACCTCCATAAAATATTATAGTTTTTTTATCAACATTTTTTATTATAACATATTGACTAGAAATAAACAATAACCTTGTGAAATTTTATTTAATATATTGGTTATGTTATCCTATTTTCTAATGCCCTAAATAAGTAATCATCGGATAATTCAGGTTTTATCCTACTTAAGCTTTCTAGTGCAATTTTTGCACCATGATCCATTCCCTGACAACCTGCAAGCATTATTATATCCCCTTTATTTACTTTGTCTAAAGTATATTTTACTGCAGCTTCAACGGTGTCATATAGGTGTACTTTTATATCTGATGAATCCATGACTTCTAAGAATACATCTTCTTCATCTTTAGTTACTGTATCCTTTGGACCTACATCACCGATACTTTTAGTAGCTACAATATCATCTATACCTAGCCTATCTTTCCATGATTTGATAGTTTCAGCATTCTCTCTATTTACAGTAACCCCTCTATTTCCTCTAATAGCATATACTAAGTGAAACTTATTGTACTTCATATATTTAAGCGTTTCTAGGGTAACATTGATATTGCCTTTATTTGCAAAGTGATCATCTATTATTATAAAGTCATTTTCATATATATATTGAAACCTTCTTTCAACCCCAGTAAAGTCCCCTAATCCAGAACAAATCACCTCAGGTGAAATATCATCAATCAATGCTATAGTTATGGCAGCCATAGCATTGGCTACTGAATGATAACCAGGAATTCCTAGTACTACATCAAAGCTATCCTTTATCAATCTACCAGATATGGTCTCAAAGGGTTTGTTAATAGCAACAGTAAATCTAGCTCTTCCCCTTAGTAGTTCCAAGTCCTTACAGAAGAGATTTCCTTCTTCTTTAGTAAGTGAATAAGTAATCACTCTTGCCTTTGTTTTATCTACTAAGCTCCTTGAATATTCATCATCAAGGTTAAGGACCGCAAAGCTACTTTCTTTGGCATTTATTATAAGGCTGGATTTTGCTGCCCAGTATTTTTCAAAGCTTCCATGTTGATCTATGTGCTCCCTAGAAAAATTATTAAAGGAGACAATATCAAAATCAACATCATTTGCCCTATATAATTCCAAGGCAGAAGACGATACCTCCATAGCTACCTTTTGGACTCCTTCTTTTTTCATATTGTAAAGATATCCCTGCAAATCGACACTTTCTGGAGTTGTCAAAACCGATGGTATAATTTCATCCCCGATTTTATTCATAACACTTCCTATCAAACCATTTTTATACTTTCCCACTTCAAATATCTTGTTTAACATATAGGTAGTTGTAGTCTTGCCATTTGTAGCTGTGACTCCTATCATCCTCATTGCTTTAGAAGGATTATCATAAAAATCAGCACTTAAGGCGGATAAGGCTATTCTAGAGTTCCCTACCTTAATTTGTGGTATATTTATATCTTCCCTAAAATCTTCTACTATGACTGCTATAGCTCCATTTTCCATTGCTTTCTCGATGTAATTGTGCCCATCGGTTAAATAGCCTTTAATAGCCACATATAAATAACCATCTTTTACATTATCTGTATGATTTGCAATTCCAGTAATCTCTATATTTCCTTCCAAATACTTCCTATCTATTACATCTATTGTTTTTATCAACTGGTATAAATCCAAATTTACTCCTCCTAACCCTTTAGCTTCCTAGCTACTCTTTTCATCAAGATCCCAAAGTAATCAAATCCAGGCCTTGGATCAGTAAAACTCCATATCGCTGGTGCTTTTTTCCTAAATAGGGATTTGATTATGCTTCCATGGGTCAATTGACCTTCTCTAGTATAATCCCTTATGGCCAATAAATCCTCCTGTAAATATCTAAATACTATACCAGTATCTTCCTTAATAGCCTTGCTAGCTATAGGTTGGCCAGTCAACTCCTTATAGGCTATATAAGGAAAGTTGATTCCTACTTTATATAATAAGCTGTTCAAATTTGTAGTACGAGTATTGATTTCTATTAAATAATATTTTCCTGTTACTTCATCTTTTTTAAACTCTATTTCTCCAAATCCTTTGTAACCTAGGGCTTTAAAAAATGGTGCACCTATCTCATATAATTCTTCTACATACTTCTGCCCAGTATATACACTAGCTCCAAAATTTATAGGATATTGCCTATATTTTTGGCAGGTCATCCAATGTGTAGGCTCCGATTCTTGGTTCAAATGGGCATCAAATGTATACATATGGTCATCAAAGCCAGGTATGATCCTTTGGACTATTACATCTTCATTAGCGTCTTTTGCTAATTTTAAGCCCTTATCTAACTCCTCCCTATTGTTAACATGGAAAATTTTCTTTCTAAATTTAGCCACAAAAGAAGGTGAGTCCGTTGGCTTAATAATACAAGGATATTTTATTTCATTTTCGATACTTTCATAAAAATCCTGATCTGTAGGTCTAGCCGTTTCAGGAACAGCTACTCCATATTTAACTGCTAAACTATGAAGTTTCTCCTTGTCCATCACCTCAGTCCACAGACCTTTCTCTGTCATGGGAAAAAGATAATATTCTTTTAGTTCATCAAAATGATTGTCCATGAATTCTACATAGGGATCTGCACCAGGAAATAACACCGGCTTTGATTCCTCCTTCTTAGCATAGTCAATTAGAAACTCCAAAAATTCCTTGGGTTTTTTCTTATAGTGAGGTCCTATTACATGTTCTCTTACATATTTAGACTTTGCACCATATGTCTCCTTCTTACTATAGTCAACAGCTACCGTATATACTCCTTCTGAACCTAAGCACCTAATGATACTCAATCCTATATAATAGTTAGAACCTAAAACAACAGCTTTATTTCCCATATTTCTCCCTCCAATTTTCAATAGTCTTTATAATTTCCTCAAGAATAGTTTATCCCAATTGGCATGATTATTAATCATTACAATTGGGATTTTTATTTTCATTTATTATCATGGATATGGTTCAGGCTCTAAAATCAAGGTATCATCCCATCTGGGCAGCCATTTTCTCAGCAAACTTTAAGGCTAATTGAGGATGGAATTGTGTACTTGCGTTTTTTCTAATTTCTTCCAATGCAGCCTCCTTGTCCAAGGCCTTCCTATAGGGTCTATCAGAAGTCATTGCATCATAGGAATCCGCTATGGCAAGAATACAAGCTTCTATAGGTATAGCATCCCCCTTGAGTCCCGCTGGATATCCATTACCATCATATCTTTCATGATGATACTTTACTATATCTTTTATATCCTTAAAAAAATCCAACTCACCGATTATATTCGCACCAATAATTGGATGCTCCATAATTTGAATATATTCTTCAGATGTTAGTTTGTCTATCTTATTCAGTATACTATCGTTGATGGCTATTTTGCCTATATCATGTAAGATAGCAGCTGTTTCTATATTTTGGATCTTATCTTCAGATAATCCTATTTCCTTGGATAATAGTACAGAGTATTCTTTTACTCTACTGGCGTGGTCACCAGTATAACGATCTTTGGCCGCTATGGTTTTACTCAATGCCTTTATAGTAGATATATGTAGACTTCTCATATTCGCATACATTTTAAAAGAGTATCTAGCTAATAAAAGTGGGCCGAATAATAGTATTACAGCACCATATCCATAGTCAATAAAAGCTATGGATATAATAACACCTAGGACACCTACAGCTAAGGAACTAAGAATAGTAGCTTTTATATTGATAATCCATGTTTTAGTGAAATCTTGTTTTTTTATTATAGACATAAGGCCAGATATGGCAAATGTATTGATTATCATTCCCAGTAACAGTATAAAAATAGCTTGTAATAAATAAAACATACCTATCTCACCACCAGTGTATATATATACAAGTCCCATTAAAGCAGTACCTATAATACTTTGTGAAGTATTGAATATAGTTATATAAAAAGGAGTATTAAATAAATGTATACGCCCTTTGCTTGCAACATATGGAAACCTAAATAAAAATCCTAAGGATGCTGATATGACCCCTAGTAAAGGTCCACCTACTATTATGGATGCTAAATTAATAGCTGATCCCACAGAGACACCCATCTCATCATTAGGTAGCATAATCAACAAAGTCTCTACAATTATCGTAAGTGTAGACCAAAACAAGAGCATTTTAATGCTTGGAATATCGAAGTTATTAAATAGGAAACCTAGTATAAATATTGAAAGTATGGAAAGTACTCCTATATAAAGACTTGCCCTCTTATTTAGCTTCACTAACTCTACCACCCCTTCTATATATTATAAGCTAGCCTTATAATCAGATTGTAATGCTACGGTTTAGAGCATCCAGTCCTGCCTTTACCACTACTTTCTTGTGGTTACTTCCTACAAGGCTGGAGCCACAAATGCGTTTTTAAGAAAGGTTATTTGATTTCTTTCTATTTTCTAATATACTGATTCTACCATTAAAAGTCCTATAATTCAATAAAATTTAACCTTTGAATAATCTCATTTTATAGATTTTAGACCAAAACTACTTCCAATTATTCCTGTAATAAAACTAAAAATACCTAAAAAGCTGGTTACTGGCCAAATGAATTCATCACCTCGTGGCAATGGTAGAAAGGGTAATAAACTATAAACATTACCATATCCAATCTTTATTAGTAAAATCCATAATATAAAAGCAATTCCACCACCTAGAATAGTTAAAAATATCCCCTCTAAGAAAAAAGGTAGTTGGATAAATCTATTAGGGGCTCCTAGTAGTTTTAAGGTGTTGATTTCGTCTCTATTGTTGTAGATTCCCTGCCTTATAATATGGGAGATAATAATCATTGTACAGATTCCAATGGCCAAAAATAATATTAGACCTAAGGCTTCAATAATACTTATTATGCCTTGAAGTTTGTCGATTACCTGCCTATTATCTCTTATGTAGTCTATATCCTTAACATCTTCCAGCTGATTTACAATAGTATCCAAACTTTCCATCTCTATCTTTATTTCAATAAATGGGCTAAAAGGATTTTTTTCAAAATGGCTTAGTATTTCCGCTTCTGTGCCTAATATTTCTACCATTCTGTCATAGGACTCATCCTCATTTACAATTTGTGCATCCCTTATTCCCTCAATGGCTCTTATCCTAGTTAGCAAATCCTCCAGAGGCTTTTGGTCTAAAGTTTCATCAAAATATATGCTTATCTCTGTTTCTTTTTGAATAATCTCCACAATATTATCGCTTATAAGCCATCCAGTCAGTATCAATGTCAATATAAGAAATATAAGCCCTATACTTAATATTGATAATATATTGGAAAACAAGTCTACTTTGAAGATTGTTTTTGCTTCTTTTATGTAATAGCTTGTATTTTTAAATGGATTTTTCATAGAATAACACCTTCCCTGCCTAAATTATCTATAGCTCCATTATCTACATAGAGAATTCTCCCTTGATTTGATCCATCTATTAGATGGGTTGCGTGGGTTGTTATAATAACAGTTGTGTCTTCTTCTTTAAGGGTTGTCAATAGATTTAGCATATTTACTGCATTATCAAAATCCAAATTACCAGTTGGCTCGTCAGCTATAATAAGGGTTGGTTTTCTGGCAATTGCCCTAGCTATGGCTACTCTCTGACCTTGACCCCAGGATAGAGTCTCTACATAGGCGGATTTTTTATGTTCTAGTCCTACCTTTTCAAGCGCCTCTTCTGCCCTAAAATAAACTTCAGATTTTGGTATATCTAAAAATCTCATACCCAGTACTATATTTTCCAAGGCAGTTCTTCCGCGAATCAACTTAAAATCCTGAAATACTGGACCCATCTGCTGTCTTATGTTTCTGATTCCTTTTTCCTTTTCTCTTTCAATAGCTTGTCCTAGTACTGTTAGGGTGCCTGAAGTAGGATACTCTGTGCCAATAAGTAGTTTTAAAAAACTAGTCTTCCCTGATCCACTGGGTCCTATAATATATACCAGTTCACCTTTTTCTATATGCAATTTTACATCCTTTAGTCCAACAGTACCGTCAGGGTATACCAATGAGAGATCTTCAGCCTTTATCATGTCTTACCTCCACTAAAACAATTTAAAATCTATAGTAAGCTCCATATATCCATCAAATATTTTAATGTTTTTTATAGAACTTCCTTCCAATATTCCTTCAAAATCAAATATAATACTTTCTCCGACTATATCCTTAATTGTTTTTTCCACTAATATGAAATCATAGTATCTTATCTCTTCTATAATAAACTCAATGGAATCTTGTTTATATGTTGTGAAATTACCTGATACAATAATATTGTATTCATCAATTAACATACTTATAGTATCAGTTTTAAACTCAAACCCTATCTCTGGTAAATCATCATGGTTCCCTAGTATTTCATTAAAAAGCGCTTCACTTATATTGAGCCTTATACCTTGTAAACTTAGCTTGGGATTCAGACTTTCCAAGGGTATATAACTATTAGATATAATGCCAGGAAGCTGAACTTTTAACTTAGTAAATAAATCTTCAAATTCCTCCATCATCTTTCCTAGACTATTTAAATACATTTCATAGTAGCCTTTATCAGCCTCAAGGGACTGAAGATAATCTTCCTGTTCCTTGACCAGTTTTGATTTATTTTCTAATGTCTCTTTTAAACTTTTTTGCTTTTCCTCTATTAGACCTAATTTTTCATTCAAATTGTCCTTTTCCTCAACTAGTATTTCCTTTGTACCTTCAATAGAATTTAATATATCATTTGTATTCCTTGCTAGATCCCTTATAACATTCATCCTTCTAAGAAAATCAGAAATATTCTTGGACTCTAATACAATTTCCAAATATGATGCTGGCCCCATTCTTTGGTAACTTTTGAGAACCTTTTCTAAAATACCAAGGTTGATATCGAACTTCTCTTCTTCATACTTTATTTTGATTTCTAAATCTGAAACCTCTTCTTGTAGTTGCTTTATTTCTATATCTATAGCTTGATAATCCCTTTCTAAACCCTCTATTTCTTGCAAGCCAATAAATAGTTCCTGGATTATCCGCCTTTCTTCCTCTGTTATTGTAGATATCTTTTCTTCAAAATCTATTATCTCTTCTGCAATTATATTAGAAGGTACAGCTGATATTAAAATAGCTATGGTTAAAATCATCACCATAAATATATTATATTTCCTCATCTTACATCACCTTTATAAGCTTTTTTTATAACTATCTTCTATTTTAACATATAATTGGAAATTATGTATTTAGATTGCCATTTATTATCAAGTAAAACAATATTTTTTTCAGAAATATTTTGATTGATTTCTTGCTATAAATCGGTTATTCTCTTATTTATAGAGAGTCAAAATTATAAGGAGGAATCTATTTGAAAATAGCAATTGTTACAGATAAGTCAAGAGAAAAACTCATTCCTTTGGTGGAATCCCAGTCAGAAGATAATCAAAAGAAGCAAACTGTTATGGCCATTAAAGAAATTTTATCACAGAAGTATGAATGTATTGAGTTGACAGCAGATGATAATATCATCACAAATTTAAAAGACGAAAAAGTAGACTTAGTATTTAATCTATGTAATGGTATTGAAGGATATAGTAAATTGGCTCAGTTTCCTGCCATGCTAGAATTTGCCAATATCCCTTATACTGGTTCCTCAATTCTTGGACATGCTTTAGCCATAAACAAGATCTTTGCATCAACAGTCTTCAAATCAAAAAATATACCAACTCCTGGGTTTGTATCAATTGATAGTATGGAAGATTTAGATAATCTGGATATGGACTTTCCTATATTAGTTAAGCCTAGTGATGAAGGCTCAAGTAGAGGAATTCATCAGGATAGCCTAGTATTTAACAAAGAAGAACTAGTAAATAAGGTAAGGGATAGTTTAAATACTTATACGCCACCTATTATGCTAAATGAATATATTGACGGAAGAGAGTTTTCTATAGGCATCATTGGAAATGGGGATAAGGCAACTACACTTCCTGTCCAAGAAGTGGATTTATCAGAATTACCAGAAGGGCTTTTAAAATTTAACAGTTTCGAGGTAAAATCCACTTACAAGCCACATGTAAAGTATCACTTCCCTGCAAGAATAACTGAAGAAGAAAAAGAATTAATAGAGGATGCTGCATTAAAAGCGTTTAAATCCCTATTACTAAGGGATTATGCTAGGGTAGATATTATCCTAAAGGATAAGATACCCTATGTACTTGAAATCAACTCCTTGCCAGGACTTATGAAAACTAAAAGTTCACTATTTAGAATGGCAGAAGTAACAGATTTAGGCTATGAAGGTTTGGTGTTTAAGATTGTTGACCAAGCAAGAGATAGATACGGAATATAAAATATTGAATAATGATTTTTAGATAAAAAAATGTCATTTTGAGAGCTGGTGAAGAATCTTAGTCTATTGAAACATTAGATTCTTCCTTGCACTCAGAATGACATTAAAAAACTCACGACAAAATAAACTTATATGTCTATCTTGTCTAATTCATTTAAATTATATTGTTCAATAATTCTAATAAGTTTTGTTGGGTACTCAGGGTCTGTTGCATATCCTGCTCTTCTTATGGCCCATGCTGCCTGTGTACTATCATACATCACTTCTCTTACAGGCTCATATCTTTCCCTTTCTAATAAAAAGGCATTATAATCCTTCCAGCTTTCGCTTAAGCTATTGTATGCTCTAAAATTATCATCAACATTGTATCTAACTCCATTATATACTTCCCATGTTCTAATGGTTACAGAACCAGCTGGACCTGTACCTTTTATACCAAATAGATTATATGATATTCTGCCAGTGTATTTGTCTACACCAACAGATTGTCCCCAACCAGTTTCAAGTATTGATTGAGATGTTTGTAATGCTCCAGACAAGCCTGTCTTTAAAAAGGATTCCCTAGCTAGTCTTGATGCTTCTTCAAGAAACTTATCCTTTTCCATAACGGACGTCTTCTCATATATCTTATCTAAATATACGCTAAAAGGTATTTCCTCTGTTTTTACCGTCTTACCTGAATCGTATATGGCTTCTGCATATATCTTCCAATCTCCTATATCTTCCCTCTTTGGTAGATATAGGAATTCTTCATCAGGCTTTAATTCCCTAGTCTTTTTAGAACCTGTCTTTGAATTAGTCAATATATATTTGACCTTGCTTAAATCCACATTGCCTTTAACCCTTATGGTCTTTTGATCTGTGACTACTTCATTTGGTCCAATGCCTTCTAGTAGTAAACTAGCTTTTCCAGCCAAATTTACCTTTATTGGATTACTTTCCATAAGCCTAGACCCGCTATAGATAACTCTAACAAACACTTCTTTTTCACCTTGATATTCAGGACCAGGAAACCAACTGTAGCCACCATATGGTAATGTCTGTATAATCTCCTCATCACCAGTTTTTGTATCTTTTAAAACATACTGTGTCTCAGCTACATCAAAGTTCCTTAATGTATTCAAGGTAACAGGCTTGTCTATAGTCATGCCAGCAGATAGACCAGCCAAGGATAAGCTATGATTTGCACTTATAGTAAATTTCACTGATTCACTTTCATAGGATCCCCCATTCTTATCATAGGCAACAATCTTAATTGAGTAGTTACCATTATTTTTTACTTCAGGACTCCAACTATAGCTTCCGTAAGGATCCTTTTCAGTAGGAGTAGTCCTAGTATTTGTGTCTAAATTTGTAATCTTATATTCAATATAATTTGCCACAAAATTCACATCTGGAGTAATAGTTAGCTTATCTTTTATAATATCACCATTATTTATCCCAGTTATTTTGACCTCGGGCTTAAGATCCATATTAACAGGTATAGTATCAGCAGATATTATATTGCCATTGTTATCATAAATAGCAGCTACAAGTGCCTTATGCCCAATATCATCTACACTTGGTAGCCAGGTATATTCCCCATTAAAATCATTTCCTTGGGCTATTACCTTACCTACTGAAGTAGTAGGATCTAATAATAGATACTTTATTTCCTTAGGATTTATTAAACTACTATCTCCAAGTTCCGATTTCAATATGGTTTTTCCATTGATAGTTTGTCCCTTATTTACTGAAGAAATCATCATAGGATAAAATGCTTCAACAGAGGCAGGTTTGCTCGAATCAATAACCACTGACCTAGTATCATTATCCCAATCAATATGGAGTCCAAATATGTTACTAATAAGACGAATAGGTACAAAGGTTACGTCATCTATTATCTTTGGTGCCACATCTGAGATTATATGGTTTTTGCCATCCTTCTCATATGAAATAAGTTGACTATCTATTCTTAAACTCACATTTACATCATCTTTAACTATAGTTACAGTTTCCACAACACTATCCTTAGGATACCAGTCAAATTCCGCCCCTAACTGGTCCAGTGCAAAACGTATGGGTACCAAAGTCCTATCATTTTCAATTACAGGCCTAGGCTCTGATATAATCTCCTTACCATCAACAACTAATCTTAAAGGTGAAACTGCATAAGAAAAAGCACTAAATGTTTGACTAACTAATAATACTGCAAGCAAAGCAATATATAGTCCGTTTTTTACTATATTAAGTTTCTTCATTCTCTCACTCCTCTTCTATGAAAATTATATCATATTAAATAGATAGTATAAAAGGGAATGTTAGGAAAAATAAATTTTTATTTAATATTGAACCCAAAGATGTAACATTTCATAATTTCAATCATATAATAATTAAATAAGTACAAATTTAAAGACACTTTAAATTTGGAAAAAACAAGTAACAAAATAATTACAGAAAAGTTACAAAATGGCTTTATTTTATCTTTGTTTTAATGTATACTGTAATGGACAAGTTGTTATTCCATTAAGGGAGGAGTTTTATAGTGTTAAAAAGTAAATCTTTAAGAAACACTGTAATGGCCTTTACACTAGCAGGTATAATGTATATAGGGTCAACACCAGTATATGCCGAATTAGGCGATCAGATACTTAAAAACGGAATGAGCCATGACGATGTAGCTATACTTCAACAACATCTTACTGATTTAGGATACTTTGATTATGATGGACTAACTACATATTACGGAATACACACAGAAAATGCTGTTAAAGCTTTCCAAGCTTCTGTAGAATTAGATCCAAATGGCATATTTGATGCCGAAACATATCAAGCGTTGGCAGAAGTAACGAATTTAACACCTATAGTTGAAACAAAGGAAAGTCCTGAGTTAGAAGATAATGAAGCAGGAGAAGAGGACCCAGACAAGCACATATTAATAGTTGATAGAAGTCTTAAGTTTGGTGATTCTGGTATAGATGTAAAAGCAGTACAAGAGGTATTAAAAGCCCTTGGCTATTTAAAAATTGATAACACTACAGATTATTTCGGCACCCAAACTGAATCAGCTATAATAGCATTTCAAGAAAATCTTGGTTTGGAAGCAGATGGCTCAGTAGGACCCCAAACAATCGATGTATTAAATAGACAATTGATTCGTAAAGGTCTAAAGATTTCAATGCCAAATAGAAGTAGTTTTAGTAGACAATCCCTAGGAGATCAAATTATATCAACTGCAAAGCAATATATTGGAGTAAGATATAGATC
>CAYOFC010000018.1:0-18162 GCA_964403265.1 uncultured Tissierella sp.
TTCTTGTCATAATATTAACTTTATCCTTCATAACCAATTTAACAGCCCCTATATTTTTATTATATCTACAGGATCATATCACCAATGATTTTTCCATGATATCCCTTCTATATGTTCCATCGGCAATATTATCCATGTTTCTTCCAAGAAAATTTGGAATCATTGCTGATAATTACAGTAGAGAAAAGATTATTTTTACTGGAATTTCTTTGATTGCCATATTGCAGTTATGGATTCCCTTTACCAAATCCTATTATAGTTTTATGATTCTCTATACCATCATTGCCATTGTAGATATGTTTTATGGTCCATCTTTCTCATCATTGATTATTGATTTTGTGGGTGAAGATAAAAGGGGCAGCTCCTATGGACTATACAGTTTTTCCAGTAATTTGGGTGCGATTGTTGGACCCATCATCGGCGGATTTATTTATGAAAGGATTGGTAAAGATTTAGTTTTTTATATGAAAGGGATACTACTATTTGCATTGACGTCCTTTGTTTGTTATATTTATTATAAGAATATAAAATTTGAGAGAAGAAGCGAAAGACTATTGGATGAGTGAGGTCGTATATGAGTAAACTATGGAGGTTGAATCATTATTTGTATATTGCGTCACGTATTTTAATAGGAATCGATATTATTCGTAGACCTTATTCAAGTATTAATGAGCTTTTATTTAATTTTTCTTTATTTGTATTTATCGTAGTGAATGATTATCTAAGGATGTACCATTTTTATAAGGTTTCAAAAAGATATTATCAATCTATGTTTGCCACGATGATTGCAAGTAGTATATTGATCTATCATATACGTGGATATTCAGATATATTTATGTTCATTATCGTATATGAGTTGGTTTTATATACAGAGGGTAAACTATCAAAGCTATTTATTGCTTTGGAAATAATTTTCATTCTTTTTATGACTATGTTTATAAATATCAGTATTCAGGATATATTAAGTATAAGTTTTTGGAAAGAAAATATTGTAGATTTACTGATGTTCTATTTAGGTTATCTTTTTTATATTTTTATGTTATATGCCTATAAAAACTTGAGAAAAGAAAAGAGAAAGGTAGAAGAACTACATAAGGAATTAGGGCTATCCTATGAAAAACTAAAGAAACAGTCTGAAGAAATAGAGAACTTGTCCATAGCCAAGGAAAGAAATAGGCTAGCTGGAGAAATTCATGATAATCTGGGACATAATCTTATAGCCTTAAATATGAACTTAGATGTGGCAGCTAAGATTATAGATAGTGATACAGATAAGGCTAAGTATTTAATTAATAAGGCTCAATCAATTACGAAAGAAAGCATTGAGGACTTAAGAAAGGCCGTATATGCCCTTAAAGAAGAAAGACCAATTAGCTTAAGGGATTCCATATATAGGTTGATAGACAATATTCAAAGTGCCGGTAAAATAAAGGTGGTTCTAGATTTTGATGAAAAAGTGGAGGAACTGCCACCTGGATATAAGGATATAATAAATACAACAATAAAAGAATCCATGACAAATAGCATCAAACATGGTAGTGCTGATCTAATAAATATAGATATTAAATATGATGAATCAAAATTAATAATAGGGATTAGGGACAATGGAAGAGGGTGCAATCAATTAGTTAAGGGTAATGGACTATTAGGTATTGAAGAGAGAGTTATACTATTAGGCGGTAAGGTGAATTACGATTTTAATGAAGATGGATTTGAGATAGAAATAATTTTTGTGATGAATTAAATATATTATATAAGGTGATAAGATGGCTAATGTAAAAACTAATGCTATGAGAATACTTGATCAGTTAAAGATTGAGTATAATTCTTATAGTTATAAAAATGATGATGGAAAAATAGATGGAATTTCAGTTGCTAATAAAATAGGTAAGGATCCTAAAAATGTGTATAAAACATTAGTAGCTGAAGGACATAGTAAAGACATATATGTATTTGTAATACCTGTGGCTGAAGAATTGGATCTAAAGAAGGCTGCAAAAGCAGCAGGAGAAAAGAATATTCATATGATACATGTAAATGATATTCTTAAATTAACAGGCTATATAAGGGGAGGATGCTCTCCTGTAGGTATGAAAAAGAAATATAAAACATTTATAGACTTATCAGCTTTGGATATTGATGAAATTATAGTCAGTGGTGGTAAAATAGGCATACAAGTAGAGCTAGTTGTAGATGATTTAGTAGAAGCAGTTGATGGGATACTAGAAGATTTAATCTTAAATTAGCAAATATGCTTTTTATCAAAATATATGCTATAGTTATTATAATGGGGAGACATTGGTCTCCCATTTTGTATTTAGGAGGAAAGTTAAATGTCAAAATCTAAAAAAGAGATTATTATTTCAAAGCCCCAGATCCCAATCAGTTTAGAAAATTTAGATATTGCTAATAATCCTATTAAAGATGAGGATTTTTTTACCATGGGGATTATTAGTGAATCCTATATTGATGAACAGAGGGCGGAAAAAGTAATATTTGAAAACATAGTATTTGAAAATGTAGTATTTACAGATTCTTATTTTGAAAATATTGAATTGACTGATGTAAAATTCATAAATTGTGACTTATCAAATATTGATTTAAGAGGTGCAATTATACATAGAACAGAATTTATAGATTGTAAGATTATAGGTGCAAGTTTTATAGATGGAACTTTTAGAAATGTTTTATTTTCTAATTGCAATCTAAATTATTCCCTCTTTGGATTTTCTGATTTGAAACAAGTTGGGTTTTCCCAGTGTTTATTAAACAGTGCTGATTTTCAGAATTCCAAGTTTTTAAATGTAAGACTTAGGGAAAATATCATGAAGCAAATACAGCTATCTGGAGTAGAGTTAAAAGATATAGATTTTAGTACTTGTGATATAGAGGGAATAGGAGCTAGAATTGAAGATCTATCAGGGGCTATTATTGCAAACACCCAAGCAATAGTGTTTGCTGGCATATTAGGGCTTAAAATCAGAGACTAGGCTCAAAATTAATGTAGTTCTTGGAAAAACTATATATTGATGGTATAATTTATTGATGGGTAATATTAGGACTGTGTATTAGTTTCAAAATTAGAATTGTTAGGAGTTGATAATTTGGATATAATTGAAGGTATAATGACTAGAAGAAGTATCAGGCATTTTACTGGAGAACTTATAAGTGATGAGCAACTGAATACTATCCTTAGGGCAGGATTTCAAGCACCTAATGCTCACAATCTTCAACCTTGGGAATTCATAGTTGTAAGAGATAAAGATAAGATTAAAGAAATCAAAGAATTTCACAAATATGCAAAAATGGTAGAAGAGGCAGGTACACTTGTAGTTGTTTGTGGAGATAAAGACAAACAAGAGATTTTGGGGCTATTAGTTTCTGATACATCAGCGGCGATTCAAAATATCTTATTGGCATCCCATGGATTGGGGCTAGGGGCTGTTTGGTGTGGGATATATGATATATATGACTATGTAGCAAACTTTAGTGAAACCCTAAATCTACCAGATAATATACTACCTGTAGGAATGGTGGTAGTAGGAAATAAGATTAAGGATAGAAGTACGCAAGATAGATATGATGAGACTAAGATACACTATGATAATTGGTAACATGTTTATCTAAAAATTTTAGATTGGTGGATGAGAATGAAAAATAAAATTCTTTATGTATTTTTAATATTAAGTATGACGGCTTTATTATTTGGATGCAGCAATCCCAAAGATGATAATTTAGATAATAATGTACCGGATGATAATTCACAAGGAGGAATAGATATGAAATTTGATCAATTAGATTTACCTAAACAAGGCGAGGAAATTGCAGTAATAAAAACAAACCATGGGGATATTAAAATAAGATTATTTCCAGAAATAGCTCCAAAAGCAGTAGAAAATCTTAAGACACATGCAAGAGATGGATATTATGATGGTGTAACATTCCATAGAGTTTTAAATGAATTTATGATTCAAGGTGGAGATCCAGAGGGTACTGGTAGAGGTGGAAAGAGTATTTGGGGTAGTGCTTTTGAAGATGAGTTTAATCTAAATTACCACAATATAAGAGGAGCTTTGTCCATGGCAAATTCCGGAGCCAATACTAATGGTAGCCAATTCTTCATAGTTCAAAAAACACAGGTTGAAGCTGATTTTATTGAGCAAATGGAAAGCATTGGTGCAGAGGGTGGATTCCCTGAAGGTGTTGTTAAAGCCTACAGTGAATTAGGAGGTACTCCTTGGCTAGATTTCAAACATACTGTATACGGTCAAGTTTTTGAAGGTATGGATGTAGTGGATGAAATTGCTAGTGTAGAAGTTGATTCACAAGGTAAACCTGCTGACCCAGTAATTATTGAAACTATAGAAATAATAGAATATGAATAATACAAACCAAGGGTCAATCTGAATTTAGATTGACTCTTGATTTTTAGAATGTTATACTACATTAATTATTAATATAATCATAAAATTATAATCAATTAATACATTATATATAATAATATTTTATAAGGAGAAATAAGAATGATAAATAATTTTGAGATTATTTTAAGATTGATACTGGCATCAGTACTAGGAGGACTAATTGGATTGGAAAGGGAATCGACCAATAGACCAGCAGGATTTAGGACCCATATACTAGTGTCTATAGGTTCAGCGTTGATGATGATGATTTCCATAGACAATAGCAAATATGGAGGAGATGCATCAAGAATAGCGGCACAGGTTGTCAGTGGAATAGGTTTCTTAGGTGCTGGAACTATTATGAGGACTGGTACCAATATAGAGGGGCTGACTACAGCAGCTAGTCTTTGGGTATGTGCAGGAATTGGTTTGGGAACAGGAAATGGATATTATTTAGGTGCAGTAGTAGCTACAGTAATTGTTTTATTCTTCTTGAGAAATTCCAAGATTTTTGAAAGAACTCTTCTTAAGAATTCATTCAAAAATATAGAGATAACTGGACTAACTAGGGCTGGACTAATTGGAGATATAGGTACGTTATTTGGTAAATACCATATAATTATTAAAGGTATTTCAATAACTAGTATAGGGGAGGAAGAGGCATTTAAAGAAGAATTACACTTTACATTAAAAGTGCCTAATAACATGGATTTAAATATGATTGTACAGGATCTAGCTTTAATTGAAGGTGTTTTAATAATAAAGGTAGATGATAGATTAATTAGCAATAAAGATTGATATGTATTGTGGAATGACGCAAGGGTCATTCCTATAACTTAAATTATAAATGGTATAGTTATTCAATCCATTTGATAAATTTTTTTTCTATAATAGAAATTAGCTTATACATTAAAGCTGATATTACGGCTAATATCACAACTCCCATCATTACTATGTCTAGCTTAAAAACCTGACTGCCATATATTATTATATAACCTATGCCAGCCTTTGAAACCAAGAACTCGCCCATAATTACACCAACCCAAGAAAGCCCTATACTAATTTTTAAAGTACTTATTAGATTTGGTATAGAATGAGGTAATACTAATTTTTTTAAAACTTGAAATTTCGTAGCTCCAAATGTATTCAGTAGTTTTATTTTATCGCCATCTGTTGATATAAAGCTATTATACATATTCATAACAGTAACGACAATTGAAACCGAAATAGCAGTGACTATGATTCCTGTATATCCAGCTCCTACCCAAATGATTATGATAGGTGCCAGTGCAGTCTTTGGTAGGCTGTTTAAAATAACGATATAGGGATCAAAGACTTTTGCCCAATAATTGGACCACCAAAGTCCAATTGATACTAGCAGGCCTAGAATTGTGCCTGCGCTAAATCCGATAATGGTTTCTGCAACAGAAATGAAAACATGATGATGGAGTCTGCCCCTTGAAACATATTCTAGGAACAAGCTCCATATCCTAGAAGGGCTACTCATTATAAATGGATCTATCCATCTAAAATAGGAAGCTACTTCCCATAATAATAATCCCAAAGCCAATATACCTATTTGAACAATCAAGATAGATCTTTTCCTTCTCTTAACAGATAGTAAAAACGCCTCATGATTTTTAGAAATATTTTTATTAGACATGGATATCCAGCTCCTTCCATATTTCGTTAAAGTAGTGTCTAAATTCTGGAGCCTCTCTACACTTTAATGGAGACCTCTCACCTGAGCAAGTCAATTCAATATCAAATACCTTTTTTATAGTTCCAGGTCTATTGCTTAAAACTACAACCTTATCTGACATACTTATAGCCTCTGATATATCGTGAGTGACCATTATGGCTGTCTTTTTTTCCTTTTTTAGTATTGTACCTATTTCGTCTGAAATAGCCAGCCTAGTTTGATAGTCAAGGGCTGAAAAGGGTTCATCCAATAGGAGTAAATTAGGCTCAAGCAGTAAAGTTCGAATCAAGGCTACTCTTTGTCTCATACCGCCAGAAAGTTGGTATGGATAAGAATTTATAAAATCACCTAATCCATAACTATGGAGCAGCTCTTTTGCATGGTTTATAGTCTCGTCATTTAATTTCCCTTGGATTTCTAGACCAATTATTACATTATTTAGGATATCCCTCCATTCGAATAAATGGTCTTTTTGAAACATATATCCTACATTTTCAAGGGGTTTCTCTACTAGATCTCCATTGACCTTAATTTGACCTATAGTGGGTTTCATCAAGCCTGATATTAGTGATAATAGTGTGGATTTTCCACAGCCACTTGGACCTACTATACCGATTATTTCATTATGATATATATTAAAATTGATGTCTTTTAGGGCCAAAGTTTCTTCTTCTAAAGTGTGATAAGTCATCCCTAGATTTTTTATCTCAACAATCTTTGTACTGTCCATCTTCTCCCTCCTAATATAAAATCTCTATAGCTTATATTATTCAAATAGTTTATCTTTTGTGAAATAATAAATCCCATATAAAAAATCTAAGTTTCATGGTATAATATATAAAGTTAATAGCTATAAGGGGTGACTACTTTGCATCAATATAAAGGAAAATTAATAGTACATACAGGATCCATGTTTTCTGGGAAAACTTCTAGTCTAGAAAAGGATGTTAAGAGATTTGCTATTGCTGGATATAATGTAGCAGCATTTAAACCATCAGTAGACACAAGATACTCAGATCCTGCAATAGTAACACATGACAATACAAAACTACAGGCAGTATTAGTTTCGGATATAAATGATATCATTGAATTTATCAATGAAAACAAACCAAATGTAATTGCAATAGATGAAGTACAGTTTTTAGGTGGAGAAATTCAAAATGTTGTAGGCTCAATTAATAGTTTGTTGAAGCAAGATATAACAGTAATAGTAGCAGGACTTGATATGGATTTTACAGGACATGCCTTTGAAATTGTAAAAGAGCTGATGCCTATTGCGGACTACCTATATAAACATCATGCAGTATGCGTTAAATGCGGCACAGATGGCTGGGTAAGCCATAGAAAGACTAAGGATAGGGAAAGGGTCGTTATAGGGGCATCTAAGGAATATGAGCCATTATGCAGAAGTTGCTTCGTAGAAGAGAAGGCAATAGAAGATGCTATAGTAAATAAAAACCAAGTATCCTTTGATCAATTAGATAGTATTTAAGGATAAATTAAAATTGCAGGGTTCGCACCCTGCAATTTTAATTTTAATGCTTATTATGTTATTTGATCTCCTATCTATTGATAAGGCCAATATTCCATCTAATATATCTTGCTGTAAGATTGTAAAGTAATTTTGCCAGATAAATCCCAAGTAAAACAATCAAAATTCCTAAGCCAACAAAGCCTAGGGAATATCCAATAATTGTAAACCCATGAAGTTGCCCATCGCTTATTGATACGAAGGGAATTCCAAACAAAATCCCAATCCCAGTAAAGAAAAGTCCAGCTCCAAGCCCAAAAATTCCAAGTAAGATTCCGACTAGACCTATATAGGGTACTAATACTATTATTAAATTAAAGAGCCCTAATAAAATTATAAAAAATACTTTCCTAATCTTGTTATTATGATTTGTGGTTGGGGGTTCTTCCCTGAAGCTTTCTAATGTTTGATTAATATAGTTTTTTGCAATCTCCCAAGGATTTCCCAATTCATTTGATATTTCCTCTTCTGTTTTCCCTTGAGATAGGCCAATTTGAAAATGCTTTTCATAGTCTAAAATTATGTCATTTATTTCGACTTCTGATAATCCGTATAGGCTATAGCTTAATTGTCTTAAAAAATCATCCCTGACCATTTAATTCATTCCTTAATATATTATTTACTCCTTTTAAAGTAAGCTAGCTATTAAAAAAACATAGTTAAAAGAGAGCAAAATTTCTGCCCACTTTTAACTAATAAGTTAATGCTTCTCTATGGAGTCCAACACTCAAGCAAATACCTATTCCAATCATATTTATAAGCATGAAAGTACCGCCGTGGCTAATAAAAGGAAGAGGTATACCTGTTATAGGCATTAGGCCAATTGTCATACCAATATTCTCCCAAATATGGAAGACAAATATAGCCGATATTCCAACTACCATTAAGGAACCAAATAAATCGCTACAATTTCTAGCTATTCTTATTAAACGGGTTATAAGTAAGAAGTATAGTCCTATAAGGCTGAAACCACCAACAAATCCAAGTTCCTCTACTAAAACAGCAAATATAAAGTCTGTCTGCTTCTCAGGAATATAATTAAACTGTGTAAATACCCCCTGGAACAATCCCCTTCCAAATACCTTTCCTGACCCTATGGCAATCTTACCTTGTAAGGCTTGATAACCAGTGCCAGTAGGATTTCTTTCTGGTTCCAAAAAGTCGAAGAATCTATCTTTTTGATATTGGTCTAGTCTAAACCATAGTACAGGCAATGCTGATAAACCAGCCAATAAAGCCATACCAATATACTTCCATTTGATTCCAGCAGCAAAGAGCATCATAGCGATAAAAAATATGAAGACAAGTGCAGTTCCAGCATCTGGTTGTTTCAATATTAGTAAGACTGGCAGTCCAGCAAATCCCAGTATTTTTAATAGAGTAAAGGGCTCATTCATATCTTCCTTGTTATTATCAATAAATTTTGCTAAAGAAATTACCAGACCGATTTTCACAAATTCAGATGGTTGAAATATTATTGGCCCGATTTTAAGCCAGGATCTAGCACCCCATTCATCTTCACCAAAACCAAATATTAATACAGCCAACAACAAAACATTACAAACTATATAAATTGGTATGTACATCTTCCCTAAAAATTCATAATCCAGTAGTACTAAAAATAAAATTGCCAATAGCCCTATGATTATTGCAATAGTCTGGGACTTCATATAGGAGTTTGTCCCATAACTTAGGGTCGCTGACTTAAGTATTACTAAACCATATATACATAAAATTATCATTGTGAACAACAATATGAAATCAAACTTTTTAAAAGATTTTAACTTTAAATTAAACATCCAAAACTTCCTTTCATCATACTAAAAAAATTATATCATATTTAATATGTTTAAAACAGTTAAAAATCTTTCCAATATGGTATTATATTGATATGAAAACAAATCTGATGTTTTAGATGAAAGAAATACGAGGTCAATAATGAAAGATATAAGGGAATTTATAATAAATAAATCTAAGGAATTAAATATAGATATAATAGGATTTGCTGATGAAAAACCACTTCTTAGTATTAAAGAATATTTAGAATATAGAATAGATAATAATATAAATACAGAATTTGAAGAAGTAGATATAGATAGAAGAATAGATCCTAAGATTACATTTCCTTCTTGTAAATCTATTATTGTTGTAGGAGTCAGCTATAATGTTGATTATATAAGTGAGAGAAAAGACATAGTAAAGGGAAGCCTATCAAAGTCATCTTGGGGATTGGACTATCATAGGGTATTAAGAAAGAAGATAGAAAAGCTTATCTATGAATTAAAAAATGAAATAGATTTTGACTACAAATATTTTGTAGATACTGGACCATTAGTTGATAGAGAGTTGGCTAATAAGGCTGGTGTGGGATATTACGGGAAGAATTGCTCTATTATAAATAAGGAGTATGGTTCATTTATATTTTTAGGCTATATAATGACAGATTTGAATATAAATATTAGGGAAGGCAAGGTAGAAGAGGAGTGCGGGGACTGTGATTTATGTATAAAGGCCTGCCCTACAGGAGCATTGGGCAGTAAATATAGATTAAACCCAAAGAAGTGCATATCCTATCTAACCCAGACAAAGGAAATTATACCTGATGAATACCTAGACAAAATGGGTATAAAGATTTATGGCTGTGATACTTGTCAATTAGTTTGTCCGAAGAATAAGGTGGTAAAAAAGTCTGACCATGAAGAATTCCTCCCTATATCCACTAATGGTATAATAGATATAGAAGAACTGCTCAATATGTCTAATAGAGAGTTTAGAAATAAATATGGTTCAATGGCTGGAAGTTGGAGAGGGAAAAATATTTTAAAGAGAAATGCTATAATAGCCTTAGGGAATATGAAGGATAAGAAATATATTGAATTATTGATTGCAGAAAAGAATAAAGGGAATGAAATGTTAAATCACTATATTGATTGGGCTTTAAATAAAATAAATAGAGTAGATTAATTATTTATTGTGAGGTGGCAAGATGATCATAGGTTCTTGTGAGTTAAAACTTCAAATTTATGAAGCAAATTCTTTAAAGGAAAAAAGACATGCCTTAAAAAGTATAATTGCAAGACTGAAATCAAGATTTAATATATCTATAGCGGAGGTTGGACTTAATGATAGCTGGCAAACTAGTGTGATTGGCTTTGCCTGTGTAACTAATGATTCAAACCATGCTAATGAGATTATTTCAAAAGTTATTAAATTTATAGATGGTGATAGTAGGCTTGAGATTATAGAATATAATATAGAATTGTTGTAGGTGATAAAATGAAGAAGAAAATGTTAAAGAAAAAAGAGATAAATACTGTACTGGACTTACTCCTTGAGCTATACCCAGATGCTAAGGCTGAGCTTGATTTTACAAACCCCTTTGAACTACTAATAGCTACAATCCTTTCTGCCCAATGTACAGATGTACAGGTAAATAAGACTACCTCTGTCCTATTTAAGGAATACAAAACTCCTAGTGATTATTTGACAATGACGGAAGAGCAATTGGGTAGAAAAATATATAGTTGTGGATTCTATAAGACTAAGAGTAAAAATATTCTAGAGACCTGTAGAATATTAGTGGAAGAATATGATAGCCAAGTTCCTGAATCAATTGAGGAACTTATGAAACTTCCAGGGGTGGGTAAAAAGACAGCCAATGTTGTAGTAAGTAATGCCTTTGGTGTACCAGCTATTGCAGTGGATACCCATGTATTTAGAGTATCCAATAGAATCGGACTAGCTGATAGTAAAAATGTTGAAGATACAGAAGTAGATTTAATGAAGAATATTGATAAGGATATGTGGACTAAGGCCCATCACCTAATAATTTTTCATGGGAGAAGGATGTGTAAAGCCAGGGGACCATTATGTGAAGTATGTCCTATTAATCCTTACTGCTTATATTACAAGTCTAAATAAGCTAGCTTTATTTTTTACTTGTACTAATACTTAAACTTTGATATTATATCAGTGAGAAAACTAAATATATTGTAGTCCATAATGGACAAAGGGAAAGTGGTAAAATCCACTGCAGCCCCCGCTACTGTAATTGGGTACGAAACCAACAAATATCCACTGGGAAACTGGGAAGGAGTTGGGACTAGGATAATCCATAAGCCAGGATACCTTCAAAACAATATTGCCTCGGTGGGAGGGATAAGACACTTTGTGTATAAACTTACCCTTATTTAGGGTAAGTTTTTTTAAATTTTAAAAACATATTTCAAGGAGGAACAAATGAAAACAAATTTAAAGAAAATATCATTAATTTTAGTAATGATGATAATTTTAGTAGGAGTTGTAGCTTGTTCAAATGATAGCAATGACAAAGGGCAAGATATTGTAGAGCCTTCTGTGGAGGATAATAAAGATGATGTGGTGGAAAACCATTATCTATCAATAGAGGATGCTTTTGGACATATAGTAGAAATGGAAAAAGCTCCTGAAAGAATCATATCATTGGCACCAAGCAATACAGAAATCCTTTATGCCTTAGGCTTAGGAGATAAAATAGTTGGGGTAACAGCTTTTTGTGACTATCCAGAAGAAGCTTTAGAAGTGGATAAAGTAGGAGATTTTAATGGTATAAACTTTGAAAAAGTGGTTGAATTAGAGCCAGATTTGGTAGTAAACTATGGAATGCTTGAAGATGATGCTTTGAAAATGTATAATGACGCTGGTATAGCTGTAATCTCATTTATACCAGAATCAATAGATGAAGTAATTGAAACTATTAAACAAATATCTATAGCAACCTATTCTGAAGATCGTGGGAATGATTTGGTAGAAAGGATGGAAGAGCATAGGGACGAAATACTAGCAAAAGTTCAAGATACTGAAGAAGTTAAGGTGTTTTATGAAATTTGGCATGAACCTTTAATGACTGCTGGTGCAGGGTCATTTGTAGATGGGCTAATTAATTTGGCCAATGGAGTAAATGTAGCTAGTGATGCAGAAGGTGAATATCCAAACTATGATATTGAGAAACTAATAGAAAACGATCCAGAAGTATACTTGACAGCTAATGATCTACCTGAAAAAACAGCTGAATCTATTATGACTAGGCCTGGATACGAAGATATTGCTGCCATAAAAAATGGGAAAATTTATTTATTAGATGGAAATATTGTATCTAGACCTGGACCTAGAATAGTAGAAGCACTTGAAATAATAGCACAAAAAATTCATCCACAAGCATTCGAATAAAATGGGGTTATAAAATTGAGAAGAATAAAGACAAAACACAGTCTAATAATTTTAATACTAATAATTGCGCTTATTTTTTCCATAGGGCTTTTTACAACTATTGGAACAGCAAAAGTAAGTGTTTTGGATATATTTAAGATAATAGGGTCCAAAATTTCCATATTGGAAAACCACATTGACACCTCAAATATATCTGCTTCATCTAAGACCATTATATGGAATATTAGACTGCCAAGGGTTTTGTTAGGTGTTTTAGTAGGTGCCAGCCTTTCCATAGCTGGTGCTGCCTTCCAAGGTATGTTTAAAAACCCTATGGCTGATCCCTATGTAATAGGTATATCATCAGGAGCAGCATTGGGAGCTACCTTAGCCATTGTATTTAAAATTAATATAAGTATATTCAAGATACCTACTATTACAATATTTGCATTCTTAGGAGCTTTACTAGCGGTAACTATTGTATATAGTATTGCAAGGGTAAAAAATAAGGTACCCGTAACAACACTGCTACTAGCAGGGGTTGCAGTAGGACAATTTTTGACCGCAATTATGTCTTTTTTAATGGTTATCTTTGATAAAGATATGGTGAAAATCACCTATTGGACTTTGGGAAGTTTATCAGCAAAAGGCTGGGACCCTGTCATAAGTATATCCCTACCAGTTATTGCATGCATGATTGCCATTAATTTTTTTGCTAGGGATTTAAATATCCTCCTTACTGGAGAAGAATCTGCCCAGAGTTTAGGTGTAGATGTAGAAAAAACTAAGACATATATACTATTACTAGGAACCTTTGTAACTGCAATAAGCGTATCAGTAAGTGGTATAATTGGTTTTGTAGGCCTAATTATACCCCACATTGTGAGATTGCTCCTTGGGCCAGACCATAGAATCCTTCTACCAGCATCAGCTCTTTTAGGGGGAATATTTATGATATTTGCCGATACGATTGCAAGAACCATAATTTCACCAGTTGAAATACCAGTGGGGATAATCACAGCATTATTTGGTGGACCCTTTTTCATATATCTATTAAGATCAAAGAAGAAAAGTATATAGAAGGTAGTGGAGAATATGTATGCATTAGATATAAAGAATTTAGTATTTGGATATAAGGACAATTTAGTAATAAAAGATATTAGCTTCAACATTGAAGAGGGTAGTTTTGTAAGCATTTTAGGACCAAATGGGTCAGGCAAGTCAACGCTACTTAAGACTATAAATAACCTATATAAACCTAATAGTGGTAGCATATCCTTATATGGAAGGGATATATCATCATATAAAAAAAGGGATATCGCTAAGAAAGTAGCTCTAGTTCCCCAAGAGACTAATATTGACTATGACTTTACAGTAGAAGACATTGTTATGATGGGCAGACATCCCTATAAAAAAAGATTTGAAACCGAAGATGAAAGCGATCGTAAAATTGTTAATGAATCTTTAAAGTTGACAAATACTTTGAACTTAAAAGATAGGCTAATAAATCAGATATCAGGTGGAGAAAGACAGAGGGCCTTAATTGCAAAAGCAATTGCTCAAAAATCGTCAATAATATTATTAGATGAACCAACATCAAATCTTGATATAAATCATCAGATGGATGTTTTGAACCTCCTTAAAAGGCTAAATGAAGAGAATGGGCTTACTGTGGTATTGGTTATTCATGACATCAATTTAGCTTGTAGATATTCGGACAAAATAATACTTCTAAACCAGGGAGAAATCCTTGGCATAGGGGAAGCTAAAGATGTTATCACCGTGGAGAATATGGAAAATGCATATGATATGACTGTAGCCATAGAAAAAAATAAGTATACAGATACAATTCACCTAACACCAATTGAAATAAAAGAGAAGAATAAGAACCTAGTTAACAACAAAGTTCATTTAATATGTGGTGGAGGATCAGGGCAAGAAATCATAAACAAGCTATATTCTGAAGGATTTGACCTATCCTTAGGAGTACTAAATGTTGGTGATTCAGACTGGGAACATGGACGAAGTTTAAACATCCCCATAGTTGAGGAGATTCCATTTTCAGGTATAAGTGATGAGTCACACCAAGAAAATATAAAGATGATGAATCAATCAGACATCATAGTAATCTCCAATGTTCCAATAGGGTCGGGCAATTTAAAAAATTTATTGGGAGCTAAAGATGTTTTGGAAAAAGGAAAAAAGGTCTACTACATATCTGAAAACGCCCAAGAATATGACTATACAAATGGTGAAGCTAAAAGGATTATAGAGGAAATGCTAAGTAAAGGTATGGAAAGTATAAGTTCGGTATATGAACTGTTATAGTGTGGGACAGAGGGTCAGGGCCACTGTCCCGCTTTGTCATTCTGAGGCAAGACCGAAGAATCTTGTTATAGCAGCATGTTGGATAAAAGTAAAATTAATCAATAATAATCAGCCTAAAGTCGGGTCAGATAAACCGATATAGGCTGATTTTATATTATATTGAAATATTTATGGTAAAATTGTATCAACACTTTTCTATTCTCATTCGTTATATATATAAAGGCACTTAAAGGAGGGGTGAAAACTTGATAGATAAATTATATACGGATTATTATAATAAAATTTTATGGTACTGTTTAAGCCTCTCTGGGACCAATCCTTCCATAGCGGAAGATATAGTCCAAGAAACCTTTGTTAAGGCCTTAAAGAATGCACATATTCTTAATGAATTAACTGAGGGTCAATGTAGTTCGTGGCTTTACAAGACTGCAAAGAATATCTTTATTGATAATGTAAGGCGTATGGCAAATGCACCTAAGCCTGATCATGTACTATTTCAAGAAGATGATTTAAGTGTAATCATAGTAAGGCAGTTGTCTAATCAATTACCAGCCAATGAACGAACACTATTCTGGATGAGATATATAGAAGGATATAACTCAACTGAATTAGGGGAAATCTTTGACCTATCGCCATCAACTGTACGAGCAAGACTAGCATCTGCTAGGGTGAAGGTTTCCAAGATGTATTTCAAAGAGAAAGGGAAAGGTGAATAATTTTATGGAAAAAAGAAAATTAGTAGTAAATGCAGCAATATGTGATGCGAGGAATGTTTCGGAGGAAACTCTAAATTCCTATGAATCCATAGATATAAATGCAGCAACTGTGCTGGTATCTAAGGAATCTAAGCTGCTTATGTCTAGGTATAATATAAATATGAATACTGCGGAAGTATTGGAAGCAAGTAGTGATGCAGAACTTATGGTGCAGAATGGGAGATATGAGATTTCAGATAGTACCCTATTATCAAAGCCAGTAGTTCTTATCGTAAATGGGACCTTAGACATAACTACAAGTTCCCAGGAGGTATTAGAAATGTTTGTTTCAATCCAAGTAAATGGTGCCGTGTCTTACCCATCTGATATAAAGGGTAAATTACCCCATATTGGTGTAAATGGATCTACTGATGTATATCCTTCTGATGCAATTAAACTTAAAAAGAAGCTGGTAGTGGATAAAACCTTTATCTTGAGAGCGAAAGACGCAAAGTATTATGTTAAAAATAAGGTGGTAATTTCAGATGAAAATCTAGATATTACATCATTAGTTGAAAAGGGAACTACTTTTATTACAAAAAAAGCTATTATAGCTGAGAGTTTATTGGAGAAGTCATTAGATCTTTTTGATGAGAGTGTAGAAATTGAAATGATAGCTACTGGTCTTGTCTATATAGAAGGTGGTGAATTATTAAATGATAATTTAATCAGAAAATATGGAGATAAATTGTATGTAGATGGGGAGCTAACTATAAATCTTGAAAGTGAAAATGCTTTAAATAAATTATCAAAGATTATAGTAAGGGGAAATGTACTAATTATAAATAAGTTAGTGAACACCTTCTATGATAAATGCCTAGAGTACAATAGTATAAAAATAGTTAAAGAAGTAATTTTAGGGGATAAAGCTTTTGTAACTATTGATAAAGCTATAATAGAAAAACATGGTGGTGGTATCACTGTAGCTGACTGTGGAGTTGTAAATATAAAAGATGATATAAGACCTGAAGAAATAGAAGATAAGTTACAATTTATTGATTGTGGAGTCATTAACTGTAGCCCAGATCAGAAAAGTTCTATTGAATTAGTATCAGAGGATGTTGGATTTATAAATGACAATGACAAATTAGGTGGACTTAAAGATATGGTAGGCGGATTAGGATTACTTAATAAGGATTCTGACACAAAGGTTGTAAATGCAGCAAGCTATACTATGTAAAATGGGACAGAGGGTCAGGGCCGCTGTCCCATCTTCTCAAGGAGCCAGGAGGGCAACAGGGTAGAAATACACCCTTGAGCAGTGATTGGAGATAATTTTTAAACATCTGAACAAAAAATACTAAGTGTGCGACAGTTGGGGATGGCTTTATTTGTCGCACTCAATGCCGAGAGATAATTAAAAAGAGCCCCTAAAAATTTAGTAGCTCTTTGCATATCAACAAAATATCATCTATTTTGATATTTTAAATCTATAATAATTTTTCCATCTTCAAACTTAAATATACTCTTACTTGGAAGGGACTCTAATGGATTATTCTTGATCAAATCTCCCCACTTAAATACGGATAACAATATTCCCATAAGTATCATATTGATTACAGTAGATGTTCCGCCATAGGATATAAATGGCAAGCTTAAGGGAGAAATTACTTGAAATCCTAAATTAAATGCTATATATCTAATTATCTGAATCGTAAAGGTGATCATTATGGATGTAGATACTAAATTTCCTAAGATTGACTTTTGTTTTGTACATAGTACAAAAATACGGGCTATGAAAACCGCTAATAACCCCACTATAATAAAGAAAAATAGCCAGCCAAACTTATCTATTACATGGGTTAATAAGAAATCAGTATGAATATTTCCTAAGGTAGCACCAGTACTAGATCCTAAACCTTCACCTATAAATTTAGCATTACTGATTATCTCTCTAGTTAAGTTTGCCATATATCCATCTCCAAGAGGATCAAGGGCTGGGTTTAATAAGTTTTGTATTCTAGCCAAGTAATAAGAGTGATTGGATAGAGAAAACATAATTAGCATTATTACTGCTGCACTTGTTGGTATAAAAACTAGCAAAGAAGCCTTTATTTTATCCACCTTAAAAAATCCTTTTAAAACAGAAATTATTAATAATATAAAACATGTAAGTAAGTAGAATAATATATTACCTGTAGTTGTTTTGTTTAAGGCTAAAAGTGCTGGTACTATAGCAATTAACCCACATATTAAAATACCAATATAACCCCTATTCCTCATGGAATATATTATTCCAGCATAGGCAGTAGGGAA
>CAYOFC010000019.1:0-17586 GCA_964403265.1 uncultured Tissierella sp.
ATGGAGTTGACGGAATGAAGGTAGATGAACTTCTGCCTTTCCTTCAAAAACATTACGAATCTTTGAAGGTTGATTTGTTTTGTGGTAAATATAAACCACAGCCTGTCAAAAGGGTAGAGATACCTAAACCAAATGGTGGAGTTAGACTTCTTGGAATACCAACAGTAGTAGATAGATTAATTCAGCAAGCAATTAATCAGGTAATTAATCCAATATTCGATAGGGAATTTTCTGATTACAGCTATGGTTTTAGGCCTGGTAGAAGTGCATATATGGCACTAAAACAAGCACAAAAGCACATTAATGATGGATACAGGTATGTAGTAGACATGGACTTAGAAAAGTTCTTTGACAATGTAAATCATGACCTTTTAATGCATCTGGTAGAAAGAAAGATAAAAGATAAAAGGGTACTAAAATTGATACGAAAGTATCTTAACTCAGGTATTATGCTAAAGGGAATGTTAATTAAGTCAGAAGAGGGAACCCCTCAAGGAGGACCGTTAAGTCCGTTGCTTAGCAACATATTACTAGATGAATTAGATAAAGAACTAGAAAGAAGAGGTCATAGATTTTGCCGCTACGCTGATGATAACAATATCTATGTTAAAAGTAAAAGGGCGGGAGAAAGAGTTCTTAAAAGCATTACTAAATTTCTAGAACAAAAACTAAAACTGAAAGTGAATGCTGAGAAATCAGCAGTATCCTCGCCAACTAAAAGAAAGTTTCTAGGATATAGTTTCTACTATGGCAAAGCTGGTATTAAATTTAGAGTTCATGACAAAAGTTATGAAAGACTCAAAGAAAAGATTAAAAGCATTACTAATAGAAATGTTAGTATGAATTTAAACTATAGGATTAAGAAGTTAAATGAAATCATTGTAGGCTGGGTTAATTATTTTAAGCTAGCAGATATGAAGAGTAAACTATCTGACTTGGATGGTTGGATACGAAGGCGACTAAGAGCCTGTATTTGGAAAACATGGAAAAAGAATATTACGCGTTTTCGTAACCTTATGAAATTGGGTGTTCCTAGAGATAAAGCATGGGAATTTTCTAATACAAGAAAAGGTTATTGGAGAATATCCAATAGTCCAATATTAAATAAAACCGTAACTAATCAAAGACTGATTAATCACGGTTTTAAAAGTTTATCTTCACAGTATGACAAATTCAGACTGTCTTAGCGAACCGCCAAGTACCGAACGGTATGCTTGGTGGTGGGAGAGGACGCTAAATAAAATAATTATTTAGCTCCTACTCGATTACTTGTGAATAATGGGAAAGGAGGGTTTGTTTTGAAATATGATTTACATGTTCATACATATTACTCTGATGGACTTCATAGTCCGACTGCAGTGATTGATTTCGCCGTAGAGAGAGGTCTTGATGGTATAGCCATCACTGATCACGATAGTATAATGGGAGTAGATGAAGCCTTATTATATAGTAAACAATTTGAAAAGTTTAAGGTAATCCCTGGTATCGAATTATCCTGTATTTATGATGATAGCGAGGTCCATATTTTGGGCTATTTTATAGATTATAAAGATGATAAAATCCTATCTATTACAAAATTCTTAAGAGAAAATAGAAGAGATAGAGTTAAAAAAATTGTTGAAAAGTTAAACAACTTAAATATCGAAATTGATATTCAAAACATTAGTGGTAAAAATAGTAATGGTTTTACAGGCAGGGTTGCAATAGCTAGGGAATTGATTAAGATAGGCCGTGCAACCACTATTCAGGAAGCTTTTAATAAATATCTAAATCCTGGTAAACCAGCATATGTAGAAAGATATAAACTTACTGTTGATGATGCTGTCTCCTTAATCAAAGGGGCGGGAGGTATACCAGTACTTGCACACCCTGGACTATTAAAAGATAAATATACTTTACAATACTGTATAAGTCAGGGAATAGAAGGTATTGAATCTATCCATTCAAAGCATTCGAAGGGTGAGGCTAGAAAATTTAAAAGTATTGCGGCAAAAAATAAGCTAGTTTCAACAGGTGGATCTGATTGTCATGGAGAGTTTAATAATGGAGAACTACTGCTAGGTAAATATTACGTAGATTTGGATTCCATCCCCGAAATGAAGGAGAGGTTAAATGAGTACTTATAAAGGCGAAAGACAAAGACAATTTCCCACTACAATTGGGACTACTTCATTTGTAAAATTATATATATTACATCTTCTAACAGAGAAGCATTGTTATGGAAATATGATAAAGGATGAAATTAGTCAAAGATTAAATAACAAATGGACTCCTAGTCCTGGTATGATATATCCACTATTAAGAGAACTAGAATCAGAAGGTTATATTGAAGGATGGTGGGATGAGCCAGAAAAGAGATCTATTAGAAGATACAAAATTACAGATGAAGGTATCAAACATTATAAGGTAATTCATAGGCAATCAAAAGAGGCCTTTGATAATTCATTATTTATTGTAAAAACAGTACTAAATGATATCTATAAGGAAGAGTGGTAGTTTATATTATAAAAGAGCCATTGGTTTACATATTCTCATTATGTAAACCAATGGCTCTTTTATTAATTATTATGGATCTAACTAGTAGTATAAGAAAATAATATTAGAATTATCTTAGATAGTTTATGCAATTTGGATAAAGGACCATATATAATAATTATTTGATACTACCAGTGTATTTAAAGAATCCAGAGTACATTTAAGTAACATAATTAGATTATGTAGACTAAATAGCTTTTTGTTCTTTCTTTAGATTTGGAATGTAATAATGATTACTTAGTTAGATAGTATATAATTCAAAATATAATATATAGTCATACAAGTTATATTAATTCAGAGTTAAATTATCAATTTTCTTCAAAATTAATTTATTGGAATAAACCTCCAAAAACCAAGGCTTCAAAATCGATTATAAGGGGTTTTCTTAGCTAAGCCCATACAATTACATCTATAATCAAGGTAATTCCAATACGATCTAGTTATATGGCTTATAAAGAAGACTCTATAATTTCTTAGATTTATAGTGATTTATTTCAGATGCTTGGTGTAATAATCGAATAGATCACAAGTTTAAAAGTAACTGGATATTTTCTCTAGTTTATGGTATTATATTTACATAGATTATTAGTCACAAAATAGTTATTTTGTGACTAATGTATAGAAAAACTTGAAAAGAGGACAATTATGAACAAAATACCTATTATTTTAGAAGATTATTTGAATTATATGGAAACCATTAAAGGGACTTCCCCTAATACTGTTAAAGAATATTATTACGATTTAAATGTTTTTTTGAAATTTATTAAAATTAGATATAGATTGGTGCCTTCTGATATTACCTTAGAAGATATCGACATCACCGATATTGATTTGGATTTGATTAAAAAAATCAACCTTCAAGATCTCCATGCCTATATATCCTATGTTGATAAAAAACGTGATAACGGTAATTTTACAAAATCTAGAAAAGTTGCCTCCCTTAGATCCTTTTTCGATTATCTGTATTCCAAGATTAATGTAATAGAAAAAAATCCTGCTGAACCATTGGAGTTCCCTAAAACGGATTCTAGGCACCCAGTCTACCTTACACTAGATCAATCCGAGTTATTATTAAATACTATATTGGAAAACAAAAATGAAGAATATAGAAAAAGGGATTATGCTATTATTATGCTCTTCCTAAACTGTGGCCTACGTCTTTCGGAGCTTTCTAGTATAAATATAGATAAGATTAAAGATAATGATACACTTGGGGTAATTGGGAAAGGTAATAAGGAAAGAACCATATTTATAAACGAGGCTTGTATTGAAGCGATTAATGATTACATAGCTGTTAGACCTACAGATGTAAATGACCCTAAGGCCCTATTTATAAGCAAACGAAAAAATAGGATGAGTAACAGAGCTATTCAACATATGGTTGATAAATATTTAACCAAGATGGGACTGGATACCGACATCTACTCCACCCATAAATTAAGGCATACTGCAGCTACTTTAATGTATAAGTATGGCAATGTAGATATTAGGGCCTTACAAGAGATTCTAGGCCATGAATCTGTATCTACTACGCAAATTTACACCCATATTGATGACGATAGACTAAGAGATGCTATTAAGAGCAACCCTCTTGCCAATAGAAAACAAAACAAGAAGTAAGAAGGCAGATTATCTCTGCCTTTTTATTCATTCAGTATTGGAATTTTAATTGTATCACCAGGATATATATGTGCCGAATCTAAGTTATTAAATTCTTTAAGTTTATATACTAAGTATCTTATATCATATCTGTCAGGCATATTGTCCGATGCTAAATTCCACAAAGTATCGCCTTGTAAAATTTTAACCTCTCTATAGCCCTCTTGGAGAATTTCACTATGAACTCTTTTAGAATTAGTAAATAAACTTACAGTTCCAAAAACCACAATCAGTACAAATGTTATAAATAAATAAAATCTTTGTTTGTTTACCACTTTATATCTTTTCATATTAGCACCTCGCACAATAGTTCTGAACAATAGTTCTAATTATATTCTAATCAAACGTTCGTTCTTTGTCAATACTTTTTATGAATTTTTAGAACTATTGTTTGATTGTTTTATTTTCTTATGATATAATCGTTTTAGTCGTAGAATAAGTGCAATCAATTTAAGGAGGTGTCAAGATGTACGAAGATTTATCCCAAAAACAGATAGAGATATTATTATACATTAAAAGTGAAATACAACGACAAGGGTATCCCCCTGCAGTTAGGGACATCTGCAAGGGTGTTAATTTAAAATCGACTTCTACCGTACATGGTCATCTAGAAAAACTTGAAGCTAAAGGATATATTAGAAAAGACCCAACTAAGCCTAGAGCAATAGAAATTTTAGATAAAGAAGATGATTTCTTATTAGCTAGAAAAAAGACTGTTGATATACCTATCATAGGACAAGTCACTGCAGGACTTCCTATTTTAGCCGTAGAGAATATCGAAGATACTTTTCCAGTAGCTGTTGAGCTTGTCGAAGGCCATGATGTATTCTTTTTGAGAGTTAAAGGCGAAAGTATGGTTGATGCAGGTATATTAGACGGGGATCTTGTTTTGGTTCAAGAGCAAAAAAATGCAAATAATGGAGATATTGTCGTAGCACTCTTAGATGATACGGCAACCGTTAAAAGATTCTATAAAGAGAAGGACCGTGTTAGGCTACAGCCTGAAAATCAGTTTATGGAACCTATATATGCATTGGACATCACTGTACTAGGCAAAGTAATAGGTCTATTTAGGAAATTATAATCAGTTTTAAACACATAAAAAGCCATGAAATGTAATCATAATCCTACATATTCATAGCTTTTTTATTTTACTTATAGCTTAAGTATTCAATTATATAATTTATTTTAAATCTACTAAACCTTTTACATAAAGATTATTTAATGATTTATAGATACCTAATTTGCAATGATCATAGGTTAGTCCACCTTGATAGTAGGCATAATATGGCTCACGCATCGGTCCGTCTGCACTTAACTCTATAGAAGAGCCTTCAATAAAGCCTCCCGCTGCCATTATTACCTTATCCTCATAGCCTGGCATATCCCAGGATTCTGGCATAACATATGAATCCACTGCTGAAGCAGCTTGAATTCCTTTACAAAACTCAGATACTCTTTCCTTATTTAGTAACCTTACTCCTTGGATAATGTCACTTCTCTTGTCGTCAAGCTCTGGAACTATATCAAAACCTAAATTCTTGTAAACAGCAGCCACTAATAATGCTCCTTTTACTGCTTCAGAAACAATATGAGGGGCTAAGAACAAACCTTGTAAGGTGGTTCTTGTTGTGCCAAATGTAAGTCCTGTATCCTTTCCTAGCCCTGGAGCAGTACTTCTATTAGCAATCTTTTCAACTAAGTCTTTTCTACCAACTATATAACCTCCAGAAAGAGCGATACCTCCTCCTGGGTTCTTTATTAAAGATCCAGCCATAATATCCGCGCCTACATGAGTTGGTTCCCTAAAGTCTACAAACTCTCCATAGCAATTATCCACCATTATAATTATTTCTTTATTAAACTCTTTGATAGCTATTATAGCTTCCTCAATTTCTTCAATGGTCAAGGCTCTTCTATCGCTGTATCCAGTTGATCTTTGAATAGCAACTACCTTTGTATCTTCATTAATAGCCTTTAATACATTTCCTATATCTATTCTATTGCCTAAAAGGGGGACCTCATTATATTTAATACCATATTCCATAAGGGTACCATCTAAGGCACCTTTAGACCCTATAACCTGTTGAAGCGTATCATAGGGAGCCCCCGTTATATAAATTAGTTCATTTCCTGGTCTTAGAATACCCGATAGGGTTAGGGATAAGGCATGAGTACCCGATGCAATAGCAGGCCTAACCAATGCATCTTCTGTATTGAAAACCAGGGAATAAATCTCTTCTACCTTATCTCTTCCTATATCACCATAACCGTATCCTGTAGTCCAGTTAAAGTCGGTTGAACTAAGTCTGGTTTCTTGCATTGCACTAAGGACTTTGTATTGATTATATTCCCTAATCTCATTAATACCTTCTATTTTATTTAATATCAATTTTTCTTTATCATTAACAAATTCTATAATCTCTTTTTCTAAAGCAAATTGTTTACATAATATGTTTTCTGTATACCTTTTCATCGTTTGTTTTTTTACCTTTCTAAATCAAATAATTAATCATGCAATTCTATGGTTTTTGCTGGAACAATAGTCGAAATTGCATGTTTATAAATAAGCTGTTGTTTGCCTTCACTATCTAAAACCAGAGTATAATTATCAAATCCTTTAACTATACCTTTAATCTGATATCCATTAACCAAGAATACCGTTATAGTAATATTACCCTTCCTAGCCCTGTTAAGAAATGTATCTTGCAAATTAATAATATTTTTCATTTGATGATCCTCCTCATTGAAATTAATTTTTTAAATATTTAATGACACACTAACATAATCATAGACATATTTACTTAATTCTTCAAAACTTTCAAAATCATCTTTATCAACCCACTTGATTCTTTTATCCCTCCTGAACCAAGTTAATTGTCTCTTCGCATAATTTCTACTGCCTTGTTTTATTTTATCAATAGCATCCTCTAGGCTAATATCACCTTCTAAATACATAATAATTTCCTTATAACCAATACCCTTAAGGGAAACTAAATCTTTATGGTAGCCTTTGGCTAATAGACTTTTAACCTCATCAATAAGTCCTTCTTCAACCATGATGTCTACTCTTCTATTAATTCTATCATATAGCTTACTTCTGTCCATATTTAAACATACCATAACTAGATTATATTTATCAACCTCCTTGCGGAAATTCTCATTGTGTTCGCTCATTGTTTTTCCAGTCTTCTTATAGATTTCTAGAGCTCTGATCATTCTTTTACGATCATTAATACTTATGCTATCACTACTTTTAATATCTATCTCTGCTAATTTATCATGCAAGTATGCATCTCCATATCTATCCGCAAGTTCTTCCAACTCAGTACGATACTCCTCATCAGGAGCCACCTTAGCAAAGTTCAAATTATATACCAAAGAATTAATGTACAAACCAGTACCACCAACAACCATTGGTAGCTTATTCCTCATATTTATATCTTTAATCAACTTTGATGCATCACTTTGATAATTAGATACAGTATACTCTACATCTGGATATACATTATCTATTATATGATGAGTAACCCCTTTCATCTCATCCTTAGTTACTTTAGCAGTCCCAATATCCATGTACTTATATATTTGCATAGAGTCAGCTGAAATTATTTCAGCATCAAATTTTTTTGCCAAATCAATAGATAAGTCTGTCTTACCAATAGCCGTAGGCCCCATAAGTATGAATAGATTTTCTTTCATTTAAATCTCCTTTTTAAATAATCCTTAAAAACTGTTTCTCAATATCCTTCTTTGTCATTTCTATTATTGTTGGTCTGCCATGGGGGCATGTATAAGGATTGTCACATGATTTTAAATCCTCAATTAAGGCCATTATTTCAATATCTTTAATATTATCCCCACTTTTTATAGCATTGCTACATGCAATCTTCATGATTTTTTCAATCTTTGTATCATAATTGCTTTTAATTCCAGAATCTAAATTATCTAAAAGATCTAAGAATAAAGCTTTTGTCTGAGGTGCTCCAAAGATCATAGGGACAGCTCTTAAAGCAATACTATTATGTCCAAACTCATCTATATCAAATCCCAAATCTCTAAATGTATTCATATTTTCTCTAAAATTACTTAGTTCAACATCAGTCAGTTCGATGATTTCAGGAAACATCAACATTTGGATGTTGATACTTTCATTTTCGAATTCATTTTTGTATCTTTCATACATAATCCTCTCATGGGCAGCATGTTGATCAATAAATATGAGTTTTTCATCATCTTTGCTTTCAGCAACAATATAAGTATTAAAAACCCTACCTATAGGTTTTATATCCAAAAGTAAATCTTGAATCTTTTGTTCTTCAATTAGTATATTACTCTTCACTTCTTCTATCTCTTTAGTTGTAAACCCATCTTTTAAGTTTATATTGATGAAGGGTTCGACTTCATCCCCAATCTCATCATTATCGAATATATCGTCAGATATCTCCTGTAAAAAATCATATTCATTAGTAATATAGTTAGTAACTTTATCGTCATTTGAAGTAAAATCTTTAACTACAATATCTTCAAATTTATCTGATTGCCCTAAATTAAATAATGCTGGTATATCATTCTTCTTCTCTTTAACTTCCTTATCTATAATAAATTTAGGTACATGAATAGACGGCATCAAAGCTTCTTTTATTATATTACTAATCTTACCATATACAAAATCATTGTCGGAAAACTTAATTTCCTGTTTTGTAGGATGTATATTTACATCAATCTCCAAGGGATCTATCTCCAAATATAAGATATAAACTGGGAACTTATTTATAGGTATCAAAGATTTATAATTATTTTCAATAATCTTTGATATGGGGAAATTTACTATATACCTACCATTGATATAAAGATATTGATGATTTCTATTTCCTCTATACAAACTGCTATTTGAAATATAGCCCCTTAATTTTAGCCTATTATCCTCATATTCAACAGGAGTTAAGGCTTTCGCTGTATCCTTACCTAATATACTATATATATTATCTAAAGGATTGCTACTTAGTGATGTTTGTAAGATAGCCTTATTATCTCTAATGAACTTAAAAGAAACATTGGAATTACCCAGAGCTAGTTTATTAACTATATCACTAATTTGATTACCTTCAGATAAATCACTTTTTAAGAAATTTTTTCTGACGGGAAGATTATAGAATAGATCCCTAACAATCATAGTAGTTCCCTTAGGTGAACCAACTAAATTCATTGCGGTAATTTCTCCTTCCTCCACAAAGGCTTGTAGGCCACCGTTAGAGCTTTTAGTCTTAGTTAGGACTTCTACCTTAGCTACACTAGAAATACTTGATAGAGCTTCTCCTCGAAAGCCTAGAGACATTATACTAAAGAGATCTTCAATAGACTTTAGCTTGGAAGTAGAATGTTTCTTAAAGGCAATAGAAAGATCTTCCCTCTCCATACCATCACCATTATCGGTAATTCGAATAAAGGATTTCCCACCATTTTTTATTTCAATGGTTATACTGTCAGCATTTGCATCTATGGAGTTTTCTACCATTTCTTTAACTATAGAGGCAGGTCTCTCAATGACCTCACCAGCTGCAATTTTTTGAATTGTTAAATCATCTAAAAGTTTTATTTTAGCCATATTTAGTTCTCCTTAAGATTCTTTGCATCTTTTACAAGTTCATTTAGAAGGGATAAGGATTCCATAGGAGTTAAATTATCGATATCTATACTTAGTATCCTATCAATATAATAATCCTTTTTATAATCATACAAATCGATTTGCTTACTATTTGTCTTTAAACTTTCATCAATGTTTATTTCATGGGAGCCCTCAATTATTGAAAGAATTTCATTTGCTCGAGATATAATCTCATTATTAATTCCTGCTAATCTAGCAACTTGAATCCCATAAGACTTATTTGTACTTCCTTCAATTATTTTTCTTAAAAAAACTATATCATTACCTTTTTCTTCTGCTGCAATTGTCATATTCTTAATAGTGGGGAATTTCTCCTCCAATTGAGTTAACTCATGATAATGAGTTGCAAATAAGGTTTTAGCCTTGATCTTAGAAGCGATGAACTCCAAAATGGACCAAGCTATACTCAAACCATCATAAGTGCTCGTCCCCCTACCTACTTCATCTAAAATAATTAGACTATTGCTGGTGGCTCCTCTGATAATGTTTGATACTTCGTTCATCTCGACCATAAAGGTACTTTCTCCTTCAGATAAATTATCTGATGCTCCAATCCTTGTAAAGATTCTATCAACAATTGCAATATCCGCTTTATCCGCAGGAACAAATGAGCCAATTTGGGCTAGCAAATTAATTATAGCAACTTGCCTCATATATGTTGATTTACCTGCCATATTTGGGCCAGTAATAATATGAATCATATTTTCCTCTAAGTCCATACTTGTATCATTGGAAATAAATAAATTGTTCTCTATGGTACTTTCAATTACTGGATGTCTACCAGCTACAATCTTAATATAGCCTTTGTTGTTTAACTTAGGTCTTACATAATCGTTGATTTTAGCAATCTTGGCAAATGATAATAGCACATCGATAACTGATATTAACTTGCTTGTAACTTGAATCCTATTTATCTCTTCTTTGATTTTATCTCTAATTAATTGAAATATTTCGTATTCCATCTGAAGTGACTTTTCTTCTGACCCCAATATCTTTAGTTCCATTGTTTTTAGCTCTTCAGTAAAGTATCTTTCAGAATTTGTAAGGGTTTGCTTTCTTATGAAATAATCTGGTACAAAAGGAAGATTGGATTTAGTCACTTCAAAATAATAACCAGACACCTTATTAAAACCTATCCTAAGGTTTTTTATTCCAGTATTCCCTCTTTCCTTAACTTCAAGTGATGCTAACCATTCCTTGCCCTTTATGCTTCCCTCTCTTACATCATCAAGCTCTTGATTATATCCTAGCTTAATTAATCCTCCATCTTTTATTGTTATAGGAGGATTGCTTTCAATTGAATTCTCAATAAGATTAAAAATATCATCCAAGGAATCCATTTTTCTACCAAGTTCTTTTAAACCTTTATTAGATGAAGCTTGTAATAGAATTTTTAAGCCTGGTAATACAGAGATAGAGTTTTTTAGTGATATTAAATCCCTACCATTGCAATTACCATTGGAGATTCTTCCAGCCAAACGTTCAATATCATATATAGAATCAAGACTATTAGATAGGTCATCCATAAACATAATATTATTATATAGGTATTCCACGATATCAAGTCTGTAGTTAATCTTATTTATATTAAGCAAGGGTTGCTCCAGCCAACTTTTAAGCAGCCTACCACCCATTGCTGTTGAAGTTTTATCAATAGTATGGATGAGAGCCCCTTTTTTATTCCTAGACATTATGGTTTCATGGATTTCAAGATTAACTCTTGTATTAATATCTATAATCATATAATCCTTCGGCTCATAATAAATTAGGTTATTAACGTGATCCAGTGAGTTCTTTTGTGTTATATATAAATATTCAATTAGTTTAGCTGTTGAAATAACCGAATACATCTTGCCTTCTATATTTAATTCTTCCAATGATTTAGCACCAAATAAGTCAAGAATACTATCTTTATTACTTTCTTTAATACCTTCTAGATTTTCAAAAGTATTGAATACTGGATTGATTTTGTTTCTAATAATATTTATATATTTCTTATTCTTCATAAAAAACTCATTACATATAATTTCAGACGGCAAAATTTTTCCTAATTCATCAAGTATAAATCTATAATTATCCTCTAGGCTACTTGAGAACTCTGTGGTATACATCTCTCCTGTAGAGTTATCTCCATATGATATACCTACACCAAAGTCATCTAGGTATATACATACAAGGTAGTTATTTCTCTTCTCGTCAAGGACGTTGGAATCAGTAATTGTTCCTGGTGTAACAACTCTGATTACATCCCTCTTTACTATACCTTTTGCCGTAGCAGGGTCTTCTACTTGCTCACATACTGCGACCTTGTAGCCCTTTGCAACCAGCCTAGATATATACACCTCTGCAACATGATGGGGAACACCACACATAGGAATCTTATCTTCCATACCAGCGCCCCTTTGCGTCAATGTTATTTCTAATTCTCTAGATGCAGTGATTGCGTCATCAAGAAACATTTCATAAAAATCACCTAGTCTAAAAAATAGCAAAGAGTCCTTATACAGATTTTTAATTGTCATATATTGTTGCATCATTGGAGTTAATTTGCTCAAATCTAGACCTCCATTTACATTGTTCAAACTAAAACACCTTCCAGTGTAAATGTTTTTACATTTGTAATCTCTACATCTACTAGTTCTCCTATTAAGCTTTGATCTGCTTCAAAGTGAACTATCTTAGCACTGTCTGTTCTACCACTTAGGACTTTTTCATTGTTTTTACTAACTTCTTCTACTAAAACCTTTACTGTTTTACCTAATAATTTCTCATTATATTCTAATCCAAATGGATGCAGTAGGTCTATCAACCTTTTAAATCTTTGGTTCTTTACCTTATTATCTACTTGTTCTTCCATTGTAGCAGCTGGTGTACCTTCTCTAACGGAATAAAGGAATGTATATGCTGAGTCAAAACCTACTTCTTTAACAAGTTCTAAAGTTTCATTAAAGTCTTCCTCGGTTTCCCCTGGGAATCCTATAATAAAATCTGTGGTAATACTTATATTTGGATTGATAGCCTTAACCTTATCTATTATCCTTAGGTAATCCTCTTTTGTATATTTCCTATTCATTAGTTTAAGTATCCTATTGCTACCTGATTGTACAGGAAGATGTAAATGATCACATAATTTATCCAGCTTACCATAGAGATTAATCAAATCATCAGATATATCTTTAGGATGAGATGTCATAAACCTAATTCTTTCAATACCATTGATATTACTGATATCTTTAATTAAGTCCGCAAAGGAATAGTCCCTTTCTAGAGTTTTTCCGTAGGAGTTGACATTTTGGCCAAGTAAGGTCACTTCTTTACATCCCGTTTCAGCTAATTTATTAATTTCTCCTATGATATTCTCTGGCTCTCTACTTCTTTCTCTTCCTCTAGTATAAGGAACTATACAATAAGTACAAAAATTATTACAACCATACATTATATTAACAAAAGATTTAAAACTATGACTACGATTTGCCTCAATATTTTCATCGATTTCTTTATTTTCCTCTATTATATCAATCACAGTTTTTCCAGTTTTCTCATAGTTGTTAATCAACTGGGGAAGTTTATGAATATTATTTGTTCCAAAAATAATATCAACGTGCCTATGTTTAGTAGTTATAATTTCTAGAACTTCTTCCCTTTGCATCATACAACCACATATAGCAATTACAAGATTAGGGTTTTCTCTTTTAAGTCTTTTTAATTCTCCTATTTGACCATAAACTTTTTCTTCTGCTGTCTTTCTAACTGCACAGGTATTAAATATAATTAAATCTGCCAGTTCAGATACATCTGTACTTTTATAGCCCATTTCTTCTAAAACCCAAGATATTTTCTCAGAGTCGTGCTCATTCATCTGGCAGCCAAAAGTTCTAATTAAATATTTTTTCATCTATATAGTTTCCTCACTTTCTAATTCCATATATTCATTATATCAAATTTGCATTAAAAATAAAATTACATATAAATTATATTATATCATAGAAAATGCAAAAAAGTAGCACTTAAGCTACTCTTCATGGATTATTAATCAGTTAACACCCTTTTTAAAAAGTCTTTTTACAAAACCTTGTTTCTCATTTTTGGCTCTTAGTAACTCATCTTTAAGTTTCACATTTTCATAAACCTTTTCTTTTACTTTCATCCTAAGTTTGGCATTTTCGCAGATTAGCACATCATGTTCTTTAGAATTAATCTCTTGCCTTAAAGCAATAATTTCATCTTTTAAGCTTTCTACTAAGTCAACTGTATTATGTTGATTTTCCTCCAGATATTTAGTCAGTTTCTCAAAGAATTGGTCCTCAATCATTGAGGATATTTGGACAGCTATATCCCTTGGATCCACCAAATTAAAATCATCTTTTATTATCTCAAGATCTACCTCTTCTTGGCTAAATATTGTTTGCGGAGAATTTATTATTAATTTAATCTGCTTATTTCCAAAACCTTTGTCCTGAAGATCCTTGATATACTGAATCAACTCTATTTCCTTGTAGGTGTAATACCTATGATTAGAGTCTTTTCTTGGGACCTCAATTTCAAATTCCTTTTCATAATACCTAAGAACATGAGGGGCATATCCAGTTATTTCAGATACTTCAGATATAGAATATTCATAAGTAAAATCCAACAAAGCGACTCCCCCTTTAAACTTATATTATCATTATTTCATTAAATAAGGAGGAAATTCCTTCAAGAATATTAAAGTTTTTTCTTACAAATACTTCTAAATTACAACAAAAAACTAGGGTCAATCTGTATCCCTAGTTTTAATGATGTCATATTTTAGTATATTTTATTGAATAATAAATTTTATCCGATTTGGTTTTATTTATTAAATAGTAAACTCAGTATTAAGGAACTGGACTAATAACCTTGTACAGTTATTAATATCATTTTTTGATGCCATCTCTACAGTTGAGTGTACATATCTCGTCGGTACCGAAATTACACCTGAAGGAACCCCTTCTTTATTCAAATGAATAGCACCCGAATCAGTACCACCAAATTCTAGTACTTCCATTTGATAAGGTATTTCATTTTCTTCTGCCAATTTAACTAAAGTTTCACGAATATATGGATGGGCTATTATTGAGTTATCTTTAACCTTAATAGCAGCACCTTTATTAAGTCCTATGGCAAATCTTTTGGCCTTAGGTGTATCACCATGTGACGTAACATCTAAAGCAATTCCAATTTCAGGATCTATGGAAAATGCAGCTGTTTTTGCACCCCTAAGCCCAACTTCTTCCTGAACTGAAAATACAAAATATAGGTCATTTATAGGCTCTTTTATTTCTTTTAAGGCTTCTATAGCTATAAAGCAACCAACTCTATCATCTAAGTAGGGAGCGAATACAATGTTTTCATTCTCAACAAATTCGGATTTATAGATACAGATATCACCAATTTTCACTTTAGCCTCAGCTTCTTCCTTAGAAAAAGCACCAATATCTATATACATTTTATCTAATTTGATTTTAGTCAAATCATCTAAAGGCTCACAAAATACTGCACCTATAGTCCCGTTCTCAAATATTACTTTTTGGCCATATGAATATATAGGAGATATTCCGCCAATATTTGTAAATCTAATAAACCCATTATCGTCAATATCTATAACCATCATTCCTATTTGATCCATATGTGCTGAAACCATAACCCTTTTGCCATTACCTTTTTTATGTGCAATAAGATTACCTAGAGTGTCAACTTTAATATCATCTACATAGTCCATAATTTCATTAGTAATAAACTCTCTTATCTTAACCTCGTTACTTGCTGGACCATATACCTCAACTATTTCGTTTAATAATTCACTATTAAAACCCATTGTACCCCTCCTCATTGAAATCATATAATAATGCTTTAACAAGCTTTGATGTGTTATTATAATCCTCCAAACTCATAACCGAAACAGGAGAATGTATATTACGACATGGCACAGAAATTGTAGTTGTCAATGAGCCATCCCTTGTAGTATGAATCTTTCCTGAGTCATTACCACCCATTGAAGTTTTCCTAAATTGGTAGGGTATGTCATTCTTCTTAGCTACTTCAACAACCCTATCCCTAAGTTTGTGATTATAAACAGTAGTCCTGTCAATTAATGATATTGCTGGGCCACCACCTATATAGGTTGGCACCATATGGCTTTCTAACTTTGGAATATCATAGCATAGTGTTCCTTCTAGTATAATAGATATATCAGGATCCACTTCATAGGCAGCAGGACCTGCTCCCACTAGCCCAACTTCTTCCATAACTGTAAATACGCCATAAAAACCAATGTCTTTTACACTTTTAATTAAATCTATTAGAATAGCACATCCTACCCTATTATCTAAAGCCTTTGCTTTAACAAGATTATCACCAAACTCAGTATATTTACTATCAAAGGCCACATAATCTCCAATACCGACATATTTTTCAGCATCTTCTTTAGACTTTGCACCAATATCTATATATAAATCACTCATATTTAAAGCATTAGACCATTCGTTTCTTTTCTGAAGATGGATAGGCTTTGCTCCAATAACGCCAGAAATTCTGTCCTTACCTATTAGAACTGGCTTAGATACTAGAATTCTTTTATCAATCCCCCCCACAGGGATAAACTTAATTAATCCAGATGAATCAATATTTGTAACCATTAACCCGACTTCATCCATATGTGCTGTAATCATAATCTTCTTTGAATTAGGTTTTCCCTCTTTATAAGCGATGATATTACCCAGCCTATCTATTTTCACACTTGTACAATAATCTTTAATTTCAGAAACAATGATGTCTCTTACTTCCTTTTCATTACCCGATAAACCTGAGGCTTCAGTTAAAGTTTTTAATAACATAATAATCCCTCCAGATTTTCTTTGGTTATTTCCTTTATGAAAAATGCCAGCAACTTACCCGTATGCTTGATATCAATCATATCAATAAGCTCAACTGAAGTATGCATATATCTAAGAGGAATAGATAATACCAATGAGGGAATACCTTCTCTTGTTATTTGCATTGCTCTAGCATCAGTACCAGTTGGTCCAACGCTTATCTCCATTTGATGAGGGATATTATATTCATCGGCAGTCGATACCAACTTCTTCCTAAGTCCTGGATGGATATTACCCCCTAGGGTAATTCCTGGACCTTTACCTAATTCTATCGAATCTGCCTTATCCAATTCTGGAGTTGCTCCAAATCCAACATCTACGGCAATACCTATATCAGGATTGATTCTATAGGTAGATGTTATAGCCCCTGCCATGCTCACCTCTTCTTGTACAGTCGCTACAAAGTATACATCAGCTTCATGATTTAAGCTACTTAACTCCTTAAGACATTCAAAAATTGCAACTATACCAGCCCTATCATCTAAAGCCTTACCTGCTACTCTGTCATTCTTTAACTCCATTAAAGATCTATTAATAGTAATAGAATCACCAATCTTAACTAATTCATTTACTTTATCCCTATTTAGTCCTATATCAATAGTCATGTCTTCCATTTTTATAGCCATATTCTGTTCACTAGCATCTTGCAGATGAGGTGGTTTAGCACCTATTACACCAAAAAACTTCTCTTTACCATGTATGATTACCTCTTGTCCTAGTATAGTCCTAGGGTCAATTCCCCCTACACTTGTAAATCTTATGAAACCATTTTCTTCAATATCCTTAACCATAAGTCCGATTTCATCCATATGAGCTGCTAACATTATTTTT
>CAYOFC010000020.1:0-17347 GCA_964403265.1 uncultured Tissierella sp.
ACATATCCTAAATAATTTAGAATCATATCCATATTAGATTGATAGTCATCTGTAAAATTATCTACTAAGGCGTCCAAGGAATTCATATTGCCATAATCACACTCTAGATCCTTTATATGCCTATAGTCATCTAAGGTCAATTGATCTAATATATGGTTCATGTCATTGTATCTCAGCCTTTGTTGATAGGCTTCATCTAGGGTACAATAATCTATATCCTTATCAAATTCCTGCTTTATATAACTTGCCAATCTTTCTTTTAACTTATCGCCTCTATTTAATTTAATGAAGCTATATTTCAATTCTTTATCCTGAATTATTTCTACTCTTTTCGATAAATTATCCAAAGCCTTAAAACAATGGTTTATTGCCCTTCTATAATTTTTTAACCTCCCCCATTGTTTCGATAGTTGTACATGATAATAAAGTTTATGATCCTCTAAAGCTTGCTTGTCAATATTCTCTTCTGCAACTAACAACTTTTCAACTGTAGGCTCTATATTTAACTCAACGGCATCTCTAAATGTTCTTAAACTTTCATTTTTACTATGCTCATACTTGTCATAAATACCAAGTATTTCTTCGACAAAATCAATATCATCGTATTCTACAGCTATAGCAGCAAAGTCCAATAATATTTCTAACAATATACTATTCATCCTGGTCATTCCATATTCATTTATTATATTTTCCATTTTGTCTCTATTATAGTCTGAATACTCTATAGCATTTATTATTAGAATCTTAGCTTCTGCCCAAGTATGCTCTCTGTTATTATAACCCTTGGCAATTTCACTTAGTAGTGTAAAATTTTCTAAGGATTCTTCGAACTTACCATAGTACATGTTATACATTCCCATAAAAGAATAATAGGTTGTTAGAACTTCACTGTCCATAATAGGTTCTTTATTATTTATCTTTTCAATAAACTTATATATCTCTGTAGCTTTTTCACATTCATTTAGACGTAAATACGTCATGCCAAGACTCAAATTTGATAATAGGATACCCCTATATTCACCAATATCATTTCCTAAATTCCTAGATGTTTCATAGTAATATTTAGCTTCGTCCAATTGGAAATTTCGATAATATACATCTCCAATATTAAATATAAAGACATCACTTACCTTAGCAAATTCATGCTTTAATGCTATTTCATATCCTTTCTGATAATATGACAAGGCAATATCATCTTCACCATAGATATTACCATAGATATTTCCTATATTATTAATAGGCCTTATTTCTTCTACAGTATTTCCATATAGTTCAAAAAATATTATACTTTTATTAAAGCACTCTATAGCATCGTCTGTTTTTCCACTCATATAGTAACAAACTCCATAGAGATTGTAGATATGTCCAAGGTGTTCTAATACATTATTTTCTTTTGATACTTTGATAGCTTCTTCTATATACTGGTTCATAGCTTCAAATTTGCTAGTATTTAATGCATACTTTGCCTTATCTATTAATAGGAGAATCTTCCCCTCTTTTAAGTAATCATTTTCATTTATTATTTCTTCAATTTCTCCAAGTAGCTTTCCAGCTATATCCAATTGGTTGGCAGCTAAACATACTTCTATTTGATGATGTTTGGCCATTATCAAATACTTTAAGTTGTTTTTAGCCATTGCAATTCTATGCATTTTGGCGATATAATCCTCTGTCAAATCATTAAAGCCCTTCATACTATAAATAGTTATCAAGGTATCTAAAATCATAAGGATTTCTTCATTATCAGCATCTCTTACAAGATTATATGCATGCTCCCATAGGGACATAGAATAGCTATTATACTTATTGGATTGATTATTAGCTTCTTCCAACACCAAGTCCAAAGCATAATCATTTTGTTCTGAGTTTCTTAGGTGATGTATAAGTTCACTCATTATAGATTTATAATTATTTTTATATTTTTTAATAATTATATTAGCTGCAACTTTGTGAAGCCTAGCTCTTGTGGAATAATCCATCCTGGAGTAGACTGTTTTTTTCAATTCAGTGCTAAAGACACTTAATATCTCAGTATTATTATCTAGCTTATCGTTTACAATCTTGGATTCAATCAGGGACTTTATTATTAAATTTAAACTTTCTTCCTCTGTCAGCAGCATATCCATAAGGGTATCTTTAGTAATCATATCCTTAGATAATGAAATCAACTCTAAAGTCTTATACTCATCTTCAGATAAGCTATCTAACTGGCTGTTTATTACATGATTCTCATCTACAGAAATTATAATTTTCTCATAGTCTGCTTCTTTAGTATTCCAATTCCCTTTTTCAGATATATATAATTCTTCACGATTATACAGATCCTTAATTATAAAGTAAATATAATTTGGATTTCCTAAGCTTTCCTTATAAATAAAGGAACTAAAATTCTTAGGCATGTAGTTCATACCTAGAATACTTTGAACAAGTTTTCCCGTGTCAATTTCTGACAAATCATCTAGTTCTACATGCATAACAGAACCACTTCTTAGAATCAGCTCTAGACTAGTTTTTATAATATTATTATTAATTAATGCAAGATCAACTGTAGTAGTTATGATAAATATTTTATTGCTGTCAATTCTAAAAATCATATAATTTAAAAAACTTATAAAATCATCATTTGCAGTATAGACATCATCGATTAAAATATAGATTGTCCCTTCCTTAGATAAGTCGACAAAATAATTGGTCAAATTATTGAAAATCATATACCTCTCTTGGGAGGTTTTAGAGCTTATTGCTTCGTATTTAAATTCATCATTTGCATCTTTACTTAATACTTTATTAAAATCATCATTGTATTTATTAAGTATATCATTAGGCGCATTTTTAAATGATGCTTTTAGTAAAGTAGCAATATTTAATCCACCAGTGATCAAATCTTCCCTACCTTTAATATGAATTACTCTCTTATTCATTATACTATACCTAAAGGCAATTTCTTGTAATAACCTGGTCTTTCCAGAACCAGGTCTTCCTGAAATAATAGCTCCATTAAACTTCTTAACACCTTTGGAAAATGATTCTTCTATATCAATAAAAGTAGAGATTTCCTTATCTCTACCAATTATCCCTGTATTTAACATCAAATTATTTCTTTCTTTTGCTAAATCATAATCATAATCAAGTTCAAAAATGATTAAAATATTATGTATGTGCTCTCTTAAAGGCATGCTCCTAAAGGTTTGATCTTTATGAGTAAGATTTGTTATTGTATTAAGTAAAAATATCTTCTGATTGTCAGTTAGATCAAATTCATCTCTAAAACTATTTCTACTGGTATCTTCTATATTGAGTCCTTTAAATAAAATATATTTCATAATCATTCCAATAGAGTAATAATCTGCAAGCTTATTAATTTTTTCTCTGTCAGTAAATAATTCTGGGGCTATAAAGATTTCTGTTAAATCATCATGATGAGAATACATAAAATCCCTAGTTATACTTGCCAAATCTCTAAGTATAACTTTGTGATCTTTAGAAATAAAAATATTTGTTGGGCTTAGGTGTTTATAAGAATAGTCCCTAAAATGAATAAAATCTATTACACACATTAAGTCTAAAATTATTTTAAGGCAATCCTTTAAAGCTATCTTCTCTTTTAAGTCAATTAACCTAGGTGCTTTTATATATTCATTTAAAACAAAAAAGTTGGTTAATGAACCACTTCTTTTAAGATTGATGGTCTCTATAAGATCAAATTCTTCTAATCCAACTAAATTCTTATGTTTAATATTGACCAATGTAGAAAAGTTTTCTGTAAAATAGTCAATAACCCTCTTATTATTTTCACCATTATATATAGTAAGATATTTTACCTTGTTTTTTTGCTGCAAATCTTTAACTATATATGATTCTTCTCTTTCCCCTTCATAAATTACATCATTTATTCTAAATCTACTATTAATAAGCTTCATTAAATTTCCCCTTTTCATTCGAAACTAACTACTACTCACTCCCAATAGCCTCATACAAATTTTCCAATTGCTCCCTTAAAATATCCATGTTTTCTATATCAAAGTCTGCCATCTTACCTTTTAAGTATGCTCTTCTCTTTTTTAGCACTTTTTCTAGTATGTCATGGCCTTTAGGCAAAACTTCTACTATTACCACTCTTTTATCTTTTTCACTTTTTCGTCTAATAACTAATTCTGTTTTTTCCATTCTGTCAATTAAATCAGTTATTGTACTACATGCCAAAGCCATTTTTTGACTTAACTCACCTATAGTTAAACTTTCATTGTGTATTAATATCTGTAATGCTTGAAATTGCGGTATGGTAATATTAGCATCTGTGATGATTTCTCTACCTTTCTTTCTAATAGTATGATCAATTTTTCTTAGATACTTTTCAATTTCAGAAACATTTTCATCTATTCTTGCTTCAGTCAATTAAACTCACCTCTTTTCTAGACAACAAATACTTTCATACCCTTATGTACTACCTCGAATGTCTTTGGTAGTACCCCTCCATATTCACCATCTATATCTACAGTAACCTTAGAGTCACATGAAATAGATATTTTATCCGTTTTAAAATAGGCTACATTTGGATGGTTTATATGTTCACCACGCAAAATATTAAAGAAAATATTCGCTATTTCAGCTATATCTGAATCCCTTATTATAAGAACATCCAGTAATCCATCTATAACATCAGCTTTTGGAGCTAATTTCTTAAAACCGCCAATAGACGAGCTGTTTGAAACAAGAAATAATAGAACTTTCTCTTCTGCTGTGTACACCGCGCTTTCAAACTTCATATTTACTGGTGCTATGCCCTCAATAGCAAATTCCCTTAGACCTTCGAAATAATAGGCCAATCTTCCTAATATAGCCTTAGCTTCAGGCTGTACTTGATAACCTACACTAGTAAGTAAACCCCCAGCTGCAACATTTACAAAATAATCGTCTCCTACTTTACCCAAATCTATATCTATTATCTTACCATTTTCTATCATATTAAAAAAATCACTAATTCTTGTTGGTATGTTCATATAGTTTGCAAAGTCATTTACTGTACCTGAAGATAATATAGCAACGGGAAGTTTTGTCTCACTAATTGCTATTCCTTTAGCTACTTCATTGACTGTTCCATCACCACCAGAAACAATTATGATATCCCAATCTCCCTTGCAAGTTCTAACTGTTTCATGCATTGCATCATCTTTCTCAGCAGTAAAAAACTTGCCAACTATATAGCCAGAATCAAGTAATAACTTGCTCAAGCTATCCAGCCTCGCTTCTGCAGCCTGTCTACCAGACGAAGGATTGATTATCATTTTAACACGTTTCATTATATCAACCTTTCATTATGAAAATTATACATATATGTACATTATATATTATATCAGCCATTATTGCATCACAAATAATTGTTCTTACATTAAAAGAACCCTAAATTTAGGGCCCTATCGTTTGTTAATCATATTTTTTATCGTCTCAAATACTTCCATAAAAATATTGATATAGTCAGTAAATGTTCTACTGCCATATTGAAATGCTAAGGCAGTGTCAGTTATGCTGTTTGTAACATCCTCTACTGTTTCACTTACCTTATCAGTAGTGGTCTTAACAGTATTTGTTATAGCTGATGCCTGATCCGATATAGAGTTGATGTTGTGGACCAATCCACCTAATTCAGGTCCTATTTGTGTTATAGTACGATTTGTTTCTTTTGTAATTTCATTAATATTGTAACTTATGTCTGGAAGTTGTTTTATAGTTGTATCTATTTCTTTGATATTTGATTCAATCATATCCTTAGCTTGACCTAAAATCTTGTTTATTTTACTTAGTACCAATATAAAATATACGCCCACACCTATTCCAACTAAAAATAATATTAGGCTGAATAGATCTTTGACCGTAAGGCTTGCATCCATGATTTACCCCCTTATCCCTAGTTCATCTTATTATATTTTATTCTGTATCACTTTTCATTTCTTCTGCCTTATCTTCTACCAATTCACCAATACTTGCAATACCTTCACCCATCTCTTCTAATACTTCAGCAGAGTCTTCTTTTAAATCATCTTTTAGCTGATTTTTTTTCTCTTTTAAGGCATCTACATTTTCTTTTACATCTTGAATAATCTTCTCTGTCCAATCTTTAGTTACCTCAACAGAATCTTCTATTGTGTGTTTTACATTATCTGCAACTTCCTTTGATTTGTTAGCGATGTCTTCCCTAGTATCTTTACCAGATTTAGGAGCAAATAATAGACCTGTCGCGGCCCCTATTGCAGTACCTATTGCCGCACCAGCAGCTACATCCTTAGCAGTTTTTATTTGCTTTTTTCTTTTTACTTCTTTTCTCTTTTCATCAATAATATTTCTGAACATTTGAATCTCCCCTTTGCATTTTTGTTATTATTTTAATTTATTACCCTAAAATCTACATTACAATCAGTTTTCCCTGTTTTCTCCTTCAAAATTTTTCTTAAGTAACTTTTGGAGATTTGCAGCTTGAAAACCACATTCTTCTGCATATTCCTTAAATAAATCTGCAAGCTCCATATCGTTAACTTTTTTAGAAAGTACTTCATAATCTTTTATTAATTCTTGAACATCAAGTATTTTCTTTTTTAGTATTTCTTTTGTTGTTATCTCCATATTATACCTCCATTGATATATTTATTCTCCATACTCTTATGTTTCCATTCTGCAAATAATTTATACATTTAAAGTCCTTCTTTTCTTTTGAGTGTCGAAACATCTATCAATATATGGTAATATATTGATAAGAACACTTAAGAAAGGCAGGTTGAATACATGAAATCATTTAGTAGATTAAAAAGTTTTTTTATTGAACACAAGTGGTCCTATATATTTGGAATAATATGGCTTCTGGTAGTTGATATAATGCAGTTAATTATTCCCAGAATAATGGGAACTCTAATCGATGGTTTAGAAGATAATATTTTAGATAGAATTGATATCCTAAGATATGCCCTATATATTATTCTTACAGGACTAATAGTTGCTTTAGGTCGATATTTTTGGAGGATTTACATCAATGGTAATTCAAGAAAACTAGAATACCACTTGAGAAAGACTTTATTTGAACATTTGCTTACCCTCTCACCAAATTATTTTAATCATCATAAAACTGGTGATTTGATGAGCCATGCTACAAATGACATCAATGCTGTAAGAATGGCTATGGGATTTGGTGTCATAATGTCTATTGATTCTTTATTTCTAATTACCTTTACTATATTTATGATGGTTCGCACTACAAACTTAAAATTAACGGTAATTGCCTTAATGAACTTGCCAATATTATTTTTACTGACTAAGGAATTTGGTAGAGTTATATATAATAGATCCAAATCTGTACAAGCTGCCTTCTCTGAGCTGACAGAGGTCTCACAAGAGAGTTTTGCAGGTATTCGAGTTATCAAATCCTTTGTCCAAGAAGATTTGGTGTCTAAAAACTTCACCAATGTTAACAGTGATAATTTAAAGAAAAATCTTAGGCTTGTTAAAGTATCAGGCTCCTTCCATCCATTATTGCATTTTATTTCATCATTTAGTTTATTGATAACCATATTTATTGGTGGGAAGATGGTTGTTACTGGAGAAGTAAATCTAGGTGATTTTGTTTCATTTACAATGTATTTAGGCCTATTGGCTTGGCCAACTCGTGCATTAGGTCAAGTAATAAACGTATTTCAAAGGGGTGCTGCATCTATGGATCGTATCAATAAGATCCTTGATGAAGAATCTGAAATTACTGATCCACCTAATCCTATTGCACCAGCTGAATTTAAAGGAAAAATCGAATTCAAAAATGTAAGCTTTAGATACAATGGAAGCGACTATAATGCATTGGAGAATATTAACTTCACCCTCTATCCAGGTAAAACTTTGGCAATAGTCGGAAGAACTGGTAGCGGTAAAACCAGTATAATAAATCTTCTACTAAGATTATACGATATCAAAGAGGGTGAAATTTATATAGATGATATAGCTATTAAGGCACTAGCTTTAAGTACTCTTAGGGAAAATATAGGCTATGTGCCCCAGGACAACTTCCTATTCTCTACAAGTATTTCCGAGAATATTGCTTTTTCCTATGAAGAGCAACCTAATCATGAAAAAATAGTTAAGGCCAGTATGATTGCAGATGTGTATGATAATATAATTGCTTTTCCAAAACAGTTCGATACAATTTTAGGAGAACGTGGCGTTACGCTATCAGGAGGTCAAAGACAGAGAACTTCTATTGCAAGAGCAGTCATCAAAGATCCAACTATTCTCATATTAGACGATAGTCTTTCAGCTGTAGATACTGAAACTGAAGAAAAGATAATAAATAATATGAAAGAATTAACTACAGATATTACATCTATTATTATCAGCCATAGAGTATCGACTATAAAGCATGCAGATGAAATACTATTTATGGATGAGGGCAAAATTATTGAGCGGGGTTCCCATAAAGAACTTATAGATCTAAAAGGCCAATACAATGATCTACATGAAAAACAACTACTAGAAGCGAAAATCGAAGGATAGGGGGTTTATTAATGGACAAGGATTATCAAGATAATATTATGGGCAAAGCTTATGATGCTCGACTTATGAAACGATTATTAACATATACTAAGCCTTATTGGAAATTACTATTACTTGCAATGATTTTGCTAGTAATTATTACTGGATTGGAACTTATTAATCCATACCTATTAAAGGTAACAATAGATGATTATTTAAATGGCAATCAAAAGCCAATGTACGAATTATCCATTGAATCCCCCTATGATGGTATAGAGTTTAATGGAAAAAAATATGTAAAAGAATATAATTTATCTGAAGAAGATTTGCAAAGTCTAATGAAAACTCCTACTAAGGAAATTATAAAAAAGAACAATCAATATTATTTAGTTGATTACAAATCCGAGAAAATAGATGGTGGAACTACTCTTACCGATGATGAATACATGACTTTTAGGGGAGAGGATATATCTGGCATCAACAGGATTGCCTTTTACTTCTTTGTAGTAATACTTCTTACATTTATTTTCAACTACGCCCAAGTATATATTTTAAACTATACTGGCCAAAAGATAATATTTAATATGAGGGAAGAAATATTTAACCATATACAAAGTTTGTCTATTAGCTATTTTGACAAGAATCCTATTGGTAGATTGGTCACCAGAGTTACCAACGATACAGAAACTCTCAATGAAATGTACTCTTCTGTATTGGTTAATTTGGTGAAGGATGTTTTGATGATACTAGGTATTATGATCATTATGTTAACACTAGATTATAAATTGGCATTGATGACCTTTGCCTTGTTGCCTATAATATTCTTCCTTGCTTATAATTTTAGGAAAAGTGTTAGAGTAGTATATAGACTAGCCCGGACTCAATTATCCAGGATAAACTCCAGTTTGAATGAAAATATAACTGGAATGAGGACAATTCAAATATTCAATAAGGAAAAGAAAATCGGGAGACAGTTTGACCATATAAACAATGAATATCTAAATACTAGCCTTAAAGAAGTATCATTGTACGCAATGTTTAGGCCTTCTATAGAAATTATTAGATCTTCGGGAATAGCCCTCCTTGTTTACTTTGGTGGTGGGAAAGTTGTATCTAACACAATTGAATTTGGTGTGCTATATCTATTTATTGATTATCTACAAAAATTCTTCACTCCAATACTTGATTTAACAGAAAAATATAATATCCTCCAATCCTCAATGGCATCAAGCGAAAGAATTTTCAGTGTATTGGATGATAATAATTTTATAGAAAATCCAGATACTCCTGTTAAATGGGATAATATAAAAGGAAAGATTGAATTCAAAAATGTATGGTTCGCATATAATAAGGATGACTGGGTACTAAAGGATGTTAGCTTTACTATAAACCCTGGAGATACAGTCGCCTTAGTAGGTGCTACTGGAGCTGGTAAATCTTCTATTATCAATCTTATAAATAGATTCTATGATATACAAAAAGGTGAGATACTAATAGATGGCATCAATATCAAAGATATGAATAAGTATGAGTTAAGGAAAAATGTGGGTGTAGTTCTCCAGGATGTCTTCTTATTTACTGGTAATATCAGGGATAATATTAGGCTAAATAATAGGGATATTACTCAAGAAGAAATAACAGAAGTAGCCCAATATGTAAATGCGGAACACTTTATAAGTAGATTGCATAATAAATATGATGAACCTGTTATGGAGAGGGGCTCTACCCTATCATCAGGAGAAAGGCAACTATTAGCCTTTGCCAGGACCCTAGCCTATGATCCAAAGATACTCATATTAGACGAGGCTACATCAAATATTGATACAGAAACAGAGTTACTGATTCAAGACGCATTGTCTAAATTAATAAAAGGTAGAACTTCTATCGCTATAGCCCATAGGTTATCAACTATACAACACGCAGATAATATTATAGTTTTAAGCCATGGTGAGATTAAAGAAATGGGTAATCATCAAGAGTTACTTGATAATCAAGCTATATATTATGATTTATATAAACTACAATATAGTGAAGAGCAACCTTCTTAGTTAGCAATTAAAAAATCTCTTAAGTTTAGCTTAAGAGATTTTTTAAATACCCGCAATGCCGTTTCCCCATTTAATTCACACCCGCCTTCTAAAAAGGGGGGTTTCTTGTTAGTATTTTCTAACTTCCCTTAAACTAGGGCTTGTTATAACTTACTAAACGCAGACTCCCATGTCTGATATGTCGGTTGAATTATCTGAGTACACGCACATCTCAGGTACTTTTCTTATTTCTATTATACACCATGAAGTGCAATTTTTCAAGATGATTTACTGTAGATCTAATATTTTGTCGATTTCATTTTCTTCCAATGACTCTTTTTCAAGTAGTGCACTTGCTAATGAATCTAGTTTATCCCTTGATTCTAATAATAAACCCTTAGTATCCGAGTACATAGATTCCAATATTTCCCTAGCTCTACTTACAATATCAATATCACTTTTTAAATCCATTGATAATATAACATTTAAGCTGATCAACCCACTTTGATTGTCCATTCCATATATTCCAATAAGTGATAAAACCATCTCTGTAGCTTTTTCTAAATCAGAAGAAGCTCCTGTGGTAATAGAGTCCTCACCGTATATAATTTCTTCAGCAGCTCTCCCACCGAGGGCTACCATTATATTATTTAGGATTTCTTTTTTACTCTTATACATTCTATCGGGAGGTATACTCAAACTAAATCCGCCCATTCCCTTTGTACTAGGGATGATACTTACCTTTGTTACTCTATTTTCCCTAGAAACCAACTTTGCTATTAATGCATGTCCAGCCTCATGGTAGGCTGTAATACTTCTGTCCTTACTAGATAAACTGCTTCTATCCTTTTTCTCATCACCAACCAATACCTTATAATAAGCTTTGTTTATATGCTCATTGGTGATTATTTCTTGATTGTCTTTGACTGCTATCATTGCTGATTCATTAAGTAGATTCTCCAATTTTGCACCGCTAAAATATACAGTTTCCTCGGCTAATTTTTTAAGGCTTACATCTTTTGAAATAGGCTTGTTCTTAGAATGAACCTTGAGTATCTTCTCCCTTGCATTTATATCAGGTAATTGAACCTCTATTTGTCTATCAAATCTTCCTGGTCTAAGCAAGGCCTCATCTAATACATCAATTCGATTAGTCGCGGCAACTACTATGATCCCTTCGCTTTCTTTAAAACCAGACATTTCAGCCAACAAAGCATTTAATGTACGATCTCCCTCTTCACTTCCTGATGCCTGGCTCCCTTTTCTCTTCTTTCCCAGAGCATCTATTTCATCTATAAAAATAACAGCCTTACCTGACTCTTTTGCCTTCTTGAAAAGGCTTCTAATTCTACCAGCCCCAAGTCCAGCATACACCTGTACAAAATCCGAACCCGATACTGGAAATATTGGCACACCCGCCTCGCCAGCTAAAGCCTTTGCAAGAAGGGTCTTCCCAGTTCCCGGAGGGCCATATAGCAAAACACCGCGGGGAAGCCTAGCACCATATTTATTGTAAATCTCAGGATTCTTAATGAAGTCAACCATCTCAATAAGTGATTCTTTAGCCTCTTCATTGCCAGCTACATCATCAAATTTAATACTTGTATCATAATCTATATCTTCCATATTGGACAGGCTAGACATTTCTTTTTCAGCCTCTTTAGGTAGATTGTTCCTGAAATGATAAACTAAGTAAATTAAACCAGCCGAAAGAAAAACTATTATATATATATCTTTGGTACTTATACCCTCTTCCACTACACTTACACCATATAGTAGCAATTCTTCCTTGAAATCTGCTGTTCTAGGATTGTCTGTATATACTGTACTTCCATTATTTAATTCTAATTTAATTTTCGAGGAGTTACTTAACTCTACCTCTTTTACTTCCCCTTTATTAAGTTGTTCTATAAATCTTGTATATGCTATTACTTCCCTTTGATTTTGATTTTCCATTGTTATATAGATACTAGAAGCAAGCAAAGTCAATATAACAAATATAAATATTAACTTCTTTTTCATGAAATACCCCTTTCAGGTTTACATAATATTGTCGTCTTCTTATTATAACATTGGGGCTGTCGCCTGTCCATTTCCTTCATTTGGAAGAGGGGTCGAGATCAAGAATAGGATGGCTTATATCCATCCTATTCTTATCTACCTAGTTGCCTAAGTATTCTATCTAATTTTTCTGATTGATCTTCTGTAAGTAGATGTCTTATTTCGTCTAGTTGTTCAAATATGGCTTCGTATTCCTCAAAGCTAAGGTCTTTTTCCATTTGTTCATTAAGATTTATGATTTCAACAAATAAATCATCATCAGATTTATCTTCGAATCTACCTGCCACTCCTTTTATCTTTTCAATATCTTCTTCATTAATTTCAAACTCACCTAGGTCACCAAATTTTTTCCCCATATAAAACACCTCCAATTTTTAATAATCTATGAAATTAAATTGAAATATAGTACTTTCTACGGTTAGGTTTTTGCAAAAGCGCAAAAACCTTTCATTGGAATCTTCTTATAAACATATATTGTAATATCATGGTAATATGGGGGGATATAATTTGGAAAAAATCATACTATTATTAATATTATTATCTACATCAAACAAGGAAAATTCTAAAGGACTAGTTAATATCAATGAATACATAAACAAAATGGAAATAGATTCTAAATACACAGAAGATAAGATAAACTTGGCTAGAAAGCTAGCCCCTTTAATGCCCCTAGAATACACAAGCCCGATAAACCGATCCATACTAATTACTGAGAACTTATTGAAAATTATTGAATTAAAGGATTATATGGCAAGCACCAATAGTTATGTTCAAACTTCTCATGTACCTATTGAGGATAATCGCGAGAGAATGACAAGGATTATCTCTGTAATTCAAGAAGAGGTTCCAAAATCCAACACAAAACATTTAGGTTCCATTTTAGAACTTATTGTAAATATTGATAAATATAAAAAGATGTTCGATTTATTCAACGTCCTTATGAAAAATCAAAATATAAATAAGAATGCAGATAGTTTGGCTAAGATGGTAGGTCCTATGATGAAAGACAAGTCCTCTTACGAAGGAGATGGTACTTTAGATATTGAAAAAATAATGAATATCATCAGTATACTAAATAAACCTAAGGATAAATCAGAGTTAGGGAAAAAAGAAAAAATTGTTTCTACCGCAGGTACGGTTGATAATAAGGAAGCTTTTGAGGAAAAAGAAATAAAGATAAAGAAAGAGCTGGATTTAGAAAATAATAAAGAAGTCTTAGGCAGGGAAATTGATTACCAAAAAGATACAGAAGATGTGGAAATTATCCAAAAAAAAGAAGAAAAACCTAATGAATATTAATCCATTAGGTCTATAAGTTGCCTCATATCATCTGGTAGTGGTGCAATAAATTCTACATAATTATGAGTTCTAGGATGCCTAGCCTTTAAATAATACGAGTGCAATGCCTGCCTCTTTATAAAGGGGCTTTCTTTGTTGTATAGTGTATCACCGATAATAGGATGTCCAATATAATCCATATGCACCCTTATTTGGTGTGATCTACCCGTATGTATCTGTACGTCTACTAGGCTAGCATTTTTGAGTCTCTCTTTTACTTTATAGGTAGTCAAGGCATTTTGTCCTTTTTTTGTGACGATTTTTCTTATGCTTCCTTCTTCCTCACGACCGATTGGAGCATCTATGATCCCCTCGTCTTTCTCAACTACACCTTCTACAAGGCAATAGTACTTTTTTATAACCGTATTATCTTCTAATTGAATAGCCATTTGTTGATGGGCAAATGGATTTTTCGCAACTATGAGTATTCCAGTAGTGTCCATATCAAGTCTATTTACAAAACGAATTTTCTTATTGATTCCTTTTTCTTTGAAATAATGTGCTATGCCATTTGATAATGTGTTTTCTTGGTGTGATTTAGTAAGATGTACCACTATATCAGCCTGCTTGTTAAGAATCAGCAGATCGTCATCTTCATATACGATTCTTAAATCCATCTCTTCAGGGGTAATATTATTCTCTTCATCTTCCATATAAATACTAATTTTGTCACCTTTCTTTAACTCTGTACCTTTTCTAGAAAATTTCCCATTTAGATAAATATGCTTATTCCTATACAATCTTTTGAATAAACGGCCTGAGATTTCATTCCCATACAAGAATTCTTCCAATGAAATATTATCAGTATTACAGTTAAAAACAATTAAACTATGATTTTCTTTAAATATATCCATAATACTCTCCCCATATACCAAATTTTATTATATAATGTATGTACTATTATAGCAGAATAAAATTATTTAAGCAGCACCTTATAGGAGGAATTTAAATTGAGTAAACCAGGGATAATTAATATAATTTCAAATAGAAACTATGAATCAAAAAAAACCTCATTGGAATTAAACGAGAAATTAACAGACAGGGGATTTATTGTTAAAGAAAGGTATGACTACAATGCAGAATTAAATATTTGTGTTGGTGGAGATGGTTCCTTTCTAAGGGCAGTACACAAGAATCGCTTTCCAAAGGTTCCATTCGTTGGTATAAATACAGGTCATTTAGGCTTTTTCCAAGAGATATCACCTGATAATATAGACGAATTTATTGAAAAATATATGAATAAGGAATATATTGTAGATGAAATACTATTGGTAGACGCCGAGGTCTGTACTAAGGAAAAATGCTATTACTTATCAGGTGTTAATGAAATAGTTGTCAAAGGTGCAAGGTCAAAGGTTATTCATCTTGATGTATCTATTGATGATAACCATTTAGAGAAGTTCTGTGGAGATGGCATAATCATATCTACACCTTCTGGAAGCACTGCATATAATTTTTCCGTAGGAGGCAGCATAATATATCCTACATTAAATACTTTACAGATTGCACCCCTAGCGCCTATTAGCTCTAAGGCCTATCGCTCATTAGGCAACAGCGTTGTAGTACCAGGAGAATCTACTATAAAGCTAAAACTTGAGAACAGATACACCAATTCAACCCTAATAGTAAATGATGGTGTAGAGTTCAAGTATGATAATATCGATCATATCAACTTTAAAATATCTGATAAAAAGATTTATAAGTTGATATTTAATAAAGATATGTACTGGAGCAATTTACGAAGTAAATTCTTGTAGGAATCATAGTATAAACTCATATAGAAAGCCTGCATATGCAGGCTTTCTATATGAAGAACTGGGATTTAATCTATTAAATCTCTATAATCTTGCCACCTAGCATCTCAGCCGTTTCAGGACTACATGTAGTAAATATAATTTGATAATCCTTTGCAAAATCATGTATTAGGCTTATTGCTTGTCTCTTTCTAATAGGATCCAAATCAACCAGGCAGTCATCTAATATAACATAACCTTGTTTATTATTAAAAATATGCTTTAGCAATGAAAATCTTAAAGCCAGGCTCACACAATCGTAGGTACCAGCAGATAGCAAATCAATAGGTATCTCACCATTTCTATTTTCCAGCTTTATATTGAAATCTTCGTCTATGTCGCCAGTCTTATAGCTTCCATCAGTTATTATATTAAGTAGTCTGGAAAACTCACTTACCAAAGTTTCCATAGGATTGCCCGATAGCCTTTCCTTAGTCTCTAGAAATACCCTTTGAATCTTTAGAAGCTTCTCTCCCCTATTGATATTTCTATCAAAAGCCTTCTCAGCATCTAAATATTCTTTCTTTAATTCTTCATAAGTATCATCTAAAAGATTATTCTTAGCTTCATAATACTGAGTATTTAAAACATCTAAATTGGACTGAATAGTGTCTAACTCTGCTTTTACAAAGTTCAATCTGGATTTAAAATCTTCTACGGTTTCGAACACATCTGGAAGTGGCAGCAATCCGCACAATTTATTATCCTTTTCCTTTAATTTAGCTCTTTCATCTATAACTAAATCAAACAAACTATCATGGTCCGTATATTTCTTTTCCCATTGCCCTACTAAATTTACATTGTTTCTCTTATCTGCTAAGATTTCTATTTCTTCTGAATTGATTTTTTTAAATTCTTCTTCAATATCTTCTAAATCTCTAAAGACCTTAATACTTATTAACTCTTTTAGCTCATCTTCAATATCTTTTCTTGTACAATTATCTAATACACGACCTTGCTCATTAATTAAAGATTTTTTACTATTTTCCATATCCTTTATCTTTTCTAAATTTAATTGACCAGTTTGTATGCTATCTATAGTTAAGTCTCTTAAAAGCTGATTATAATCGCCCTTTACTAATGTATACCTCCTATTTAGCTCTTCAAAATCAATATCGCCTGTTTTTATCTCTATTTCAAAATCATCACCATAGGAAATCTTAATTAAACCATTAGCCTCAAAGTCAGTATCCAAGTCCAATAATTCTCTTTCCCCAAAATCCTTTGAAACAAATGTTTCTTTATTGGAGGATTTTATCAATCTACCTATCATTTTACTTGCCTTCATAGTAGTCTCTAAGGTTAAAATCTCAGTTTGAAGCCTAGTTAATTTATCAATATCTTCCCTAGTAATGCTTGGTATTTTAGAAAGCTCGTCATCTAGGCTATTAACTTTAGTCCCTATGTCCTCAATAGCTTTAAGCTTCTTTTCTAAACTCTCCCTACGACTAGCTTTTTCAATATTGTCTTTTTCTTCACTTAAACTAATTTTCATATCTTTTATGCCGATTAGCTTTTCATCCAATTGAATTAATAGCTGTGTAGTCATAGGCCACTGCCTATTAGCCTCCATTAGTTCTTCAAGCTCTTTGTTAATAGACTTTATTTCAGCATTTAATATGG
>CAYOFC010000021.1:0-17118 GCA_964403265.1 uncultured Tissierella sp.
GTACATCTTCAAGTATAATATCTTCTGTTCCTAGAAGTGATGCTGCTAATATTGGGAGTGCTGAGTTCTTCGCACCATTTACCCTAACGTTCCCCTTTAATGGAGGACTCTTCTCCACCATAATAATTTCCAAATTATTACCTCCTTTTAATATCCAACTGTTATAATTGGTGTACCTAACCATATATATATCTTTTCGTCTGTTTCACTATCTCTAATTGCTATATTTAAATTTATCTTATCTTTGTCAATTTTTATGTATTTGTCGATATATGGTGTATATACAGTATAAGAAATCATAGAAATGTCGGAAAATTCTTCTATTACTTCTCCATCAATTTTTTTTAGTGTTTTTCTAATTTCTTTTACCCTATCATTATAACTCATATCGTTAGAAATTTCACCTATTAAACAAGATGTAATCTCTACATTACAGTTATAACTACTATAAATAGACTTCACCTCTTCTATTATACCATTGTTTTTAAAAAAATCACTACTTTTAATTATATTTACATATAGGTATGTTTCTCCAGTTAGATCCTCATGGTTGTAATATGAATTTAGTATTATGGCTATATTATTTTTATCCTTATCTTGTCCAATATAATAAAGTTGGCTAAAGTTTTCTTCAAATATTACTTCTTTTGTATAATAGTCAGTCTTATGGTTTTCTTGTATCAGTGGATCTGCTTCTATGCCTAATAGTCCTATTTTATCTTTTATGCTTTCACCTACTGAATTCATCTCATCTTCTTTTATAAATTTATTTATGATTACTCCATTGAAAATTATGTCTTCTTCTTTTATTTCTCCCTCTAAATCATCCATAATTGTATATAGAACTTTCTGTTCATCATATTTAATCTCTGCTGTTGATCCTATTGGTATTAATAATGCTATTAAAATTAAAAATAATATAAATTTTTTCATCAGTAATCCTCCCTTATATAATCCAAGGAAAGAGACTTTTTAATGAATGTAAAGGGGGACAAAACATTGCAATAAAAAAGTACCCTTTCCTTATACTAAAAGTATTACCAAGAAAGGGTACTTTTTATACCTATTATTTAATCATTTTTATTTAAAGATGTGATTTCTAATCTGTTAATAGCTCTTTGTAATGCAGAACGTGCCCTAGCATAATTTGTATCACTTGCTTGTTTTTGTAAGATTTCCTCAGCTCTTCTCTTAGCTTGTTGGGCTCTTTCTATATCAATTTCATCAGGCCACTCAGCTGCTTCTGTTACTAGGGTTGCCTTATCATCTATTACAGTTATATATCCTTGTACTACGGCTGCAACTCTCTCTACACCATCCTGAAAAATCCTTACTTTACATATCTTCAAAGGGGTAGCTATTGGAGAATGGCCCTTTAATATAGCTAGGTCACCTTCCAATCCTCTTACAATTACCATGTCTACTTCCCCTTCAAAAAAATACCTATCAGGAGTTACAATTTCTAGGTGAAATTTAGACATATTATTTCTCCACCTTTTTAGATTTTTCTACTACATCATCTATAGTTCCTGCCATAAAGAAAGCAGACTCTGGGATATCATCATGTTTTCCTTCTAATATCTCCTTAAATCCTCTAACTGTTTCTTTGATAGGAACATATCTACCTTCTAAGCCTGTAAATGTTTCTGCTACGAAGAAAGGTTGTGATAAGAATCTTTGAACCTTTCTAGCTCTGGAAACTACTACTCTATCTTCATCTGAAAGTTCATCAATACCTAATATTGCAATGATATCTTGTAAGTCCTTATACTTTTGCAATATCTCCTGTACTCCCCTTGCCACTTCATAGTGTTCTTGACCTACAATTTCAGGCGATAGAATTCTTGATGAAGAGTCAAGAGGGTCTACTGCAGGGTATATTCCTAGTTCTGATATGGAACGGGAAAGAACTGTAGTAGCATCTAAGTGAGCAAAAGTAGTCGCAGGTGCTGGGTCTGTAAGGTCATCTGCTGGTACATAAACTGCCTGAACACTAGTAATAGATCCTTTTTTAGTAGAGGTAATTCTCTCCTGAAGTTGACCCATTTCTGTAGCCAGGGTTGGCTGATATCCAACTGCAGATGGCATCCTTCCTAATAAGGCAGATACCTCTGATCCTGCTTGTGTAAATCTAAATATATTATCTATAAATAATAGTACGTCTTGGCCTGCTTCATCCCTAAAGTGTTCAGCCATTGTAAGCCCTGTTAAGGCTACCCTCATTCTTGCTCCAGGTGGCTCATTCATTTGTCCGAAAACTAAGGCTGTTTTATCTATTACTCCTGACTCAATCATTTCATGATATAGGTCATTTCCTTCTCTGGTTCTCTCTCCTACTCCTGCGAAAACTGAGATACCACCATGGTGTGTAGCTATATTATTAATCAATTCTTGAATTAGTACTGTTTTACCTACTCCTGCACCACCAAATAAACCAACTTTTCCTCCCTTTGAGTATGGAGCTATTAAGTCTACTACTTTTATACCTGTTTCAAATATCTCTTGAGTAGTTTGCTGCTCTTCAAAGGATGGTGCTGCCCTATGTATTGGGGTTCTTTTTTCAGTTTTTACATCTTCCTTACCATCTATTACTTCTCCTAATACATTGAATAATCTTCCTAAGGTTTCTTCTCCAACAGGTACAGCGATTGGTGCTTTTGTATCAATAGCTTCCATTCCTCTGACCAAACCATCTGTTGAATCCATAGAAATACATCTTACAGTGTCATCTCCTATATGCTGTGCAACTTCAACTAAGATGACTTCGTCCCCTTTTTTTATCTCAATGGCATTCAATAACTCAGGTAGATTATCTTTCTTAAAACGAATATCTACAACGGGGCCAATAACTTGAACAATTTTTCCAATGTTCTTTTCCATTTGCCCACTCCTTTCTATGTTACTTTAAAGCTTCTGCACCAGCAACTATTTCCGTTAACTCCATAGTTATTGCCGCTTGTCTAGCTCTGTTATAACTCATATTTAATTCATCTATCATTTCTTCTGCATTATCTGTTGCAGACTCCATAGCTGCTCTTCTAGCTGCTTGTTCACTTGAAGATGCTTCTATTAATGCACCAAATATTGTACTTTCAATATACTTAGGTATCAAGTAATCTAAAGCTTCTTCTGGTGAAGGTTCAAACTCTATAACACTAGTAGGTTTTTTTGATGTATTATCTAGATCATCTTTGATTACATTAAAAGGTAATAGTCTTAAAACACTAGGCTCATATGATAGAGTGGACACAAATTTAGTATATACTAAATTTATTTCATCTACTTCCCCTTTTAAGTAAAGATCTACTGCAAGCTCTCCAATTTGTCTTGCATTAGAATACTCAGGGCTTTCTGTTATACCCAAAACTTCGTCTACTATATTGTAGCCTCTACTTTTAAAATAATCCCTACCCTTTAGACCAACAACTATTAAGGAAGTGGAGTCTTTATCTTTTCTGGATTCGGACTCTACTAGTCGGTTGATATTTGCATTATAACCTCCAGCTAGGCCTCTATCAGCAGATACAACTATATAAAGTGATTTCTTAACCTCTCGGGTTGTTAACAAGGGATGGTTCATCTTCACATCCCCTAAAATACCGCTAATACTATTTAGAACAGTATTATAGTAAGGTCTTGATTTTTCTAATCTTATTCTACTTTTTCTCATTTTAGCTGTGGAAACTAGTTCCATAGCCTTTGTGATTTGCTTCGTATTACTAATACCTCTAATACGTCTTTTTATCTCCCGAGTTGATTGTGCCAATTGCTCACCTCCGATTTCCTAATCTAGAAGTTTTTCTTGAATTCTTCTATAGCTTTTTCAATTCTTTCTATATTTTCATCTGTTAGGTCTTTAGTATTTTTTATATCTTCAACTATTTCAGGATAGTTATTATCAACATAATTAATAAATTCTTTCTCAAATAGTTGGATTTTATCCACATCTATATCCAATAAATGCTTTTTATCAACTGCATATAGGATAAGTACTTGATGTTCTACAGCTACTGGACTATATTGTGGCTGTTTTAGTACTTCCATCATTCTTGCACCTTGCTCCAATGTAGCTTTTGTTTCTGGATCTAGCTCTGAACCAAATTGAGCAAAGGCAGCCAACTCCCTATATTGAGCTAATTCTAGCTTAAGGTTTCCTGCAACCTTTTTAATAGCCTTAATTTGCGCAGCACCACCAACCCTAGAAACAGAAAGTCCAGTATTTATTGCTGGTCTTTGACCTGCAAAGAAAAGGTCAGTTTCTAAGAATATCTGTCCATCAGTAATGGATATGACATTTGTTGGAATATAAGCTGAAATATCACCTGCTTGAGTTTCAACTATTGGCAATGCAGTTATTGAACCGCCACCATATTTTTCATCTAGTTTAGCTGCTCTCTCAAGTAGACGTGAATGTAGATAGAAAACATCTCCAGGGAAGGCTTCTCTTCCTGGTGGTCTTCTTAACAATAGGGACATTGCCCTGTAGGCAACAGCATGTTTGGATAAATCATCATATATGATTAATACATCCTTGCCTTGATCCATAAATTCCTCTGCAATAGAAACTCCAGCATATGGTGCTATATATTGTAATGGTGCCAGTTCACTAGCTGTAGAAGAAACAACTAGGGAATAATCCATAGCATCATTTTTCTCAAGCACATCTACTATTTGTGCAACTGTTGATCTTTTTTGACCAATAGCTACATATATACAAATAACATCCTTACCTTTTTGATTAAGAATAGTGTCAATAGCTATGGCTGTTTTACCTGTTTGCCTATCGCCTATAATCAATTCCCTTTGTCCTCTTCCTATTGGGAATAGGGCGTCTATTGATTTGATACCAGTTTGTAGTGGTTCATTTACACTTTTTCTAGTGATAACCCCTGGAGCTATTCTTTCAATTGGTCTGAATTTACTAGTTTCGATACTTCCCTTACCATCTATTGGTTGACCTAGGGCATTTACTACTCTCCCTATCATATTGTCTCCAACAGGAACTTCTACGATTCTACCAGTTCTTTTAACTGTATCTCCTTCTTTGATATATTTATCAGAGCCTAAAAGAACACAACCTACGTTATCCTCTTCTAGATTTAATACCATACCAAATACACTACCAGGAAATTCAATTAATTCTCCTGCCATACATCCTTCTAATCCATGTATTCTTGCAATACCGTCACCAACTTCAAGTACTGTTCCAGTATCTACAAGCTCTAATTTATTTTCATATTTTTTAATCTGTTCTTTAATTATTGAACTAATTTCTTCTGGCTTTAATTCCAAATCTCCTCACCTCAACTTCTCTATATTGATATGTTTTTAATAAGAGACTCCATTGATTTCAATTGGCTAATCAATGTATTATCTATTACCTTGTCATTCATTTTGAGCAAAACTCCACCTATAATGGACTTATCTAATTCATTACTTAGGCGAACTTTTTTATTCAATTTGTTTTCTAATACTTCTTGCAATTTATTGACAGCATTTTCCTCCATAGGAACAGCTGTAACTGCTGATACATCTATGATGCCATTATGTATATCATAGATACTTTTGTATTCCTTAACTATATCAAATAGGTTTTTCTCTCTTCTCTTGTCTATAATTATATAAAGGAAGTTAAAAACCTCATTAGATAAAGCGTTTGCAAAAACTTCATTTACTAGAGATTTTTTTTCATCTTTAGATATCCTAGGATGAATAAAGATTTCAAATAATTTATCTTCCGATTTGAAAAGATTGTTTATGTTCTCTAATTCTTTATAAAACTCCTCAATTTTTCCCAGCTCTAAACCAACTTCAAAAAGAGATGTGGCATACCTATTTCCAATTAGTTTTGCCATTTTGAACTACCTACCTCATCAATAAATTTATCAATTAAGTTCATTTGATTGTCTATGGTAATATTCTCTTCCATAATCTTTGAAGCTATAAGTATAGCCATTTCGCCTGTGGATTGTTTTATATCTTCATAGGCCTTTTCCTTTTCTAAAGCTATGTCTTTTCTAGCTCTTTCTACTATAGTTTTAGCTTCTTGCCTTGCCTCTTCCAATATACTATCTTTAATCTCGTCTCCACGTTTTCTAGCGCCTTCTATAATTTCTTGACCTTCTAATTTTACTTCAGAAATCTTGGCTTGATAATCTGCCTTTAAATCTGCAGCTTCCTTTTTTGCAGTTTTTGCTTGATCTAAATCTCCTTGAATCTTAGCCTTTCTTGCTTCAATAAAGTTTGTAACTGGAGCATAAAGAAACTTTCTCAAAATTATATAAAGGATAAAAACTGAAACCAGAGTCAAAACTACGGAAACTAATTGAGGCAGAGCTAATACTCGTATATCCATATACTAACCTCCTAAGTGAAGGATATCTCCCCTCAATTATAGTCCTAAACCTATATATGCTGTTAATAGTGGTCTTACGAACAGTAATATTATAGCGATTACTAATCCATAAATACCTGTTGTCTCAGCTACTGCTTGACCTAATAACATGGTTCTAGTTATATCTCCTTGTGCCTCAGGTTGTCTACCTACAGCCTCACATGCTTTACCAGCTGCATTACCCTGTCCAATACCAGGACCTATACCTGCTATCATTGCTAAACCTGCTCCTATTGCTGAACATCCTAATATAAAAGCTTCACTTGTAATTCCTTGTAACATTTTTTTTCCTCCTTAAATTTAACTAATTTTTATTCTGTAGCACCACTGATAAATATCATTGTCAACATTGCAAATATAAATGTTTGTAGCAAACCAGAAAATACATCAAAGTATCCATGTAATACTGGTGTAACTAAAGGTGCAAAGTAACCTAATGCGCTATACAATAGAGTCATTATTATACCACCACTCATCACATTACCGAATAAACGGAAAGATAATGAAATTGGGTTTCCTAGTTCTCCTAATATATTGATTGGAGTTAAAAAAGCAAATGGCTCTGTAAAACTTTTCAAATAACCTAAAATACCCCTTTGGGTCTTAAAGTTCATAACCTGTACTATGGTAAAGGTTATCATGGCCAATGAAAATGTAACGCTGTAATCAGAGGTTGGTGGTGTAAGCCCTATCAATCCTAATAAATTAGACACTCCAAGTAAACAAACCAGTGTAAAAATATAGGGTGCAAATGACATATTTCTCTCACCCATAGTATCTCTTACTAGATTATTTACAGCATCAACTAGTATTTCAACTATATTAAGAAATCCTGATGGCTCTTCTTCAATATCAACTTCCTTAATCTTTTTATTTACTATTAATGCCAAAATAGAAAGGAAAATAATTACCAACCATAGATTAAAGATACTATCATAGATTAATATTTCTTGACCTCCTATTGTTAATTGTAGTTCCAAAGTATTCCTCCTTCCTTAAAACTTTGATAATTGGTGCTATTTATTTAAAATTTCTATCAAAAATTGTAGAAATAAATATAACAAACTTTACCATCAATAATCCTAAAGCTGTAGCAGGAAAATTAAGATAATCTGCAATAGCTGATACAGCAAGCACTATAAAATAAATAAAAAATCTTAAGAAATAGTGAACCATACTGTAACCGCTTGCCTTTGCGGGAGTCATTTTTATAGACCTGTTTATTGTAGTATCTAATAATTTTAGAGAAACCATACTAATTAATGTTCCAAAAATATATCCTAAAATTATTGGCTTTGGATCGCTAAATACAATAAAACTAATACCTATTAGAAAAAAACTTATGATTATTACCCTTTTATAAATCTTTAATATAATATCATTGTTCACTCGTTCACTTCCTTTTATTCTTCCAAGCGCCTGTAATTTTAAACAAATTCATGAAACCTGCACCAGCACCTAGAACAATAAGTGTTATGACAAAAAAACTCTCAGTCCCTATCCAATTGTCCAATAGCTGTCCAATGAAAACCCCTAGGAGTATAGGCGTAATCATAGAGATACCAATTTGAGATATTAAAGTTAGGTTTTTTAATGTCCCCTTATACTTATCGTCTTTTTTCAAAATATGTTCACCATTTTTCAATTATTTTTTTATTTTTATTATTAATTGTATTTTATCAAAACAATTTGAAATATGCAATAACATGACATAATTAGACTATGGGTTTATTTTGCATTATCTTTTTTATATACCCCAATATATAATAATGAAACTATTAATTCCGTAACAAGAGTTACTAAATGATGTCTATTATATATTGTTAGAAAAAAACCTAGAATTGTTTTAAAAACAATTCTAGGTAAAATTAATTATTTTTTTCAAGTAAAACATCCACTATTATCTTTGCAGCATTTCCATCGCCATATGGATTGACAGCTTTGGCCATCTTATCATATTCTTCTTTATTAGAAAGTAGTAAATCTAGATTTTTATATATATTATCATAGTCTGTACCTACTAATTTAGCTGTACCTGCCTCGATTCCTTCTGGTCTTTCTGTTTCTTCTCTTACTACTAATACAGGTTTACCTAAGCTAGGGGCTTCTTCTTGTAAGCCACCAGAATCTGTAACTACCAAGTGAACCTTGTTCTCTAGGTTTGTAAATGGTTCATAATCCAAAGGATCAATCAAATGAATCCTTGGGTTTTTCCCTAATATACTATTGGCTATCTCTCTTACTTTTGGATTAAGGTGAACTGGAAATACGACTTCTGTGTCATCATATTTATTTACGATATCATTCACTGCTGTAAATATATTTTCCATTGGTTTTCCAATATTTTCCCTTCTATGGGATGTCATCAAGATTATTCTTTTATTTTTATAGTCTAATTCATTTAATAATTTATTCTCAAATTTATAATCCTCTTTAATTACATACTGTAAAGCATCTATTACAGTGTTTCCTGTTATGTATATCTTCTCCGCTGGATAATTTTCTTTTACTAAATTTTCCCTATTTCTAAGAGTTGGTGCAAAATGATACTCCGTTAAAATACCCGTAAGCATTCTATTTGCTTCCTCTGGATAAGGAGAATAGATATTTCCCGATCTTAGTCCTGCTTCTACATGGCCAACCTTTACTCCTTGGTAAAATGCTGCTAAGGCTCCTGAAAAGACAGTAGTAGTATCTCCTTGGACTAGTAGTACATCTGGTTTTTCCTTGATAATTACTTCTTCTAGACCTTCTAAAGCTCTAGTGGTAATTTTAGTTAAACTTTGCCCTGGTTCAAATATATTTAAATCATAATCAGGCTTTATATCAAATATACTAAGTACTTGATCTAGCATATCCCTATGTTGGGCAGTGATACAAGTAACACTTTCTATATTATCTCTTTTTTCTAACTCCTTAATAATCGGTGCCATTTTGATACCTTCAGGCCTAGTACCAAATACGGTCATAACCTTCAATTTCTTCATTTAACCACCTCATATTTTATATTTATTCGAAACTTGTCTATTTCTTTTTATTAGTAAACATTCCTAACCTTAACGCAAAAAGAATCGCCGCTACAAATAATAATACTGATAGGTATACTGCTTGTTTGCTATTTGCCTTAGCAACTATTACTGCAAATGTACCAAATATAGCGGATAGCCCGTATAATATAAGTACTGTTTGCTTTTGTGAAAATCCTTTGTCTAACAATCTATGATGCAGGTGTCCTTTATCTGCAGTTGCTACCGATTGTCCACTTAGTAGCCTTCTAAATATTGCAAATGTAGTATCAAATATTGGCACACCTAATATTAGTATAGGAACTACTACAGCTATGGTAGCCACACTCTTCATAACCCCTTCGATCGAAATAGCAGCCAGCATAAATCCTAGTAAGAGGGCTCCAGTGTCCCCCATAAATATCTTTGCAGGGTTAAAATTAAATGGCAAAAAGCCTAAACAAGCACCTGCAACAACAGCTGACAGTATGGTAACATTCTCCTGTCCGAACTTCTCAGCAACCAACATCAAGGATATACTTGATATGGCAGCAACTCCACAAGCTAAGCCATCAAGGCCATCTATCAGATTAATTGTATTTGTTATACCTACAATCCAAAACAATGTAATTGGGATGGAAAACCATTTAAGATATAAAAGAACATAATTGCTTGAAAAAGGGTTTGTCACAAAATCAACCTTTACCCCACCTACAATCAGTATCAATCCTGCAAGCATTTGGAATAAAAGCTTTAATTTTGGACTCATGCCTTTTATATCGTCAACAATACCTGATATCAATATTAGTGTTGCTCCTAATAATATGGATATAAGAGTTCTTTCCATGGGTAAAAATATCAAAGATGATACAACTACTCCAATATATATAGCTAGGCCACCCATCAGCGGCATAGGCTTTTTATGTATTCTTCTTTCGTCCTTAGGTACATCTATTGCCCCAACTTTGGCTGCAAGGATCTTAACTAAGGGTGTGGCTATTAGAGAAATAAGTACTGCTGTAAAAAACGGTATAATATAACCCTCCATGAAAAAATTCTCTCCTTATCGATTATTTAAAAAGGAACAGCATATCATAAAAACTACTGCCCAATATCTGGTCAAATTAAATCGTAGTTGAAAGTGTTGATATACTGTTCTCTTTAGTTTTACTATTTAGTACCAAATAACCTATCTCCAGCATCTCCTAGACCTGGAATTATATAAGCATGTTCATTTAACTTTTCATCGATATTAGCTACATAGATATCCACATCTGGATGTGCTTCTTGTAGGGCATCAATTCCTTCTGGAGCAGCTATTAAACATACAAACTTGATATGTGACGCTCCCCTATTCTTTAATAAATCTATAGCCGCTATTGCTGATACACCTGTAGCCAGCATAGGGTCTAACACTATTAGGTTTCTTTCTTCTATATCTTGAGGTAATTTACAGTAATACTCTACAGGTTTTAGTGTCTCTGGGTCCCTATAGAGACCAATATGTCCAACTTTTGCAGCTGGAATAAGGCTTAGCATACCATCTACCATTCCTAGACCTGCTCTTAAAATAGGTATTATACCTACTTTCTTACCAGCAATAACTTGTGCCTTCATAGTGGTTACAGGAGTTTCTATTTCAATTTCTTCTAGTTCCAAATCCCTAGTAACTTCATAACCCATTAGCATAGCTAATTCTGATACTAATTCTCTAAACTCTTTTGATCCTGTATTTTTATCTCTAATAAAGGTCAGTTTATGTTTTATTAAAGGATGATCCATTTCAATTACTTTAGCCATTTATTCTTCCCCCTATATTAAATTTTACTACTCAAAATTATACCATAGATTAGCAGGTAATTTCATCAATTTTATTAATTCTTGTTTCATGCCTTCCACCTTGGAATTCTGTTTCTAAAAATATATTTACAATATCTAAGGCTAATCCTGTGCCCACAACCCTTCCACCTAATGCAAGAATGTTAGCATTGTTGTGTTCCCTACTCATTCTAGCAGAAAACGTATCTGTACATAAGGCACATCTGATACCCTTGATTCTATTTGCAACTATGGAGATTCCTATGCCCGTACCACATACTAAGATTCCCCTATCTACTTCATTAGCTAAAACTGCGTCAGCAACTTTCTTTCCGTAATCTGGGTAATCAACAGATTCTAAAGAATTTGTACCATAATCGATAAACTGGATTCCTTCTTGAGCTAAATACTCCTTTATACTCTCTTTTAATTCATAACCACCATGGTCACTACCTATACCTATAATCATAATTTTCTCCTCCTTTGTTTTATCTATGACATAAATCACGGGAGGTCACAGACCTCCCCTAGATGCGGAAAATGTGGGACAGTAGTCCTGACCCTCTGTCCCTACCACTTTATATTAATTAGTGCCTTTAGTATCTCATCTCTTGTTAATTCGTAGGTGTATAAATCTCTTCCAAAGGGATCTTTTATGTCCTTATCTATATTAAAAGCATATTCATTAAGTAAAAATACCTTGTTTCCTATATGGGGATAGTTTAATAGCAATGTTTCTTTATGGGATTTGGACATTGTCAAAATCAAATCTGAACTATCTACAAGCTCTTGACTTACATTTTGGGATTTATGATTTGATATGTCTATATTCAGCTTCTTTAGAGCTGATGCCGCATTCTTAGAAATATTATCCTCATCCATTGCAAATACACCAGCTGATTCAACCTCTAAATTTAGCTTGTTTTTCTTAGATATATCTTTTAGTAGTCCCTCTGCCATTGGACTTCTACAAGTATTGCCAGTGCATATAAATAATACCTTCACTCCATCACCTCTTAAAGTTTTATAAGCTTACCACTTGCTGCCTTAAGCATTCTATTCATTATGGCCATTCCCATATGATCATAGCTGATTCCCTCCGCTAGGATTATATCCACATTGGATTCATCAAAACTCCTTAATACATCAAATAAATTATGGGCTATGGTTTCACTTTTTTCCCTTGAACCCGATACCAATATTTGTCCGACAGTATAGCTATCTTTGGTCTCTTCTGTTGCCATAATTCCAACTTTTTTGCCCTCATCTATGAGATACTTTGCATCACTATTGATCTTCTTAATGATTTTCTCTATATCTCCTGTATATAGTATCATTTCTGCATTAGGTGCATAGTGTCTATATTTCTGTCCTGGTGACTTTGGTATTTCATCTTTATTTGTTATACTGGCATCCTGTATCACATTGGGGATAACTTCCCTTAGGTCTTCCAAAGTTATACCACCTGGTCTAAGGATTGTTGGGATTTCTGTTGATAAGTCTAAAACTGTGGACTCCAAGCCTACCCCTGTACTTCCACCATCTATTATCATCTCTATTTTCCCCATCATATCTTCCACTACATGGCTTCCCTTAGTTGGGCTGGGTTTGCCTGAAAGATTAGCTGATGGTGCCGCTATTGGAACTCTAGCCCTGGATATAAGCTCTGATGCAATCTTATTATCTGGCATCCTAATAGCAACAGTATCTAGACCTGCTGTTATTATATCAGGAATGATTCCACTTTTCTTAAATATCATGGTCAAGGGACCAGGCCAAAATTTCTCCATACATCTATAAGCCAAATCAGGAATCTCATCTACTAAAGGATTGAGTTGCTCTATTTGACTAATATGTAGTATTAGAGGATTGTCACTTGGTCTACCTTTTGCCTTATAAATCTTCTTAACAGCTTCTTCATCTAATCCATTGGCACCTAACCCATAGACTGTCTCTGTAGGAAAAGCCACTATGCCACCTGATTTTATAATATTTGCTCCTTCATCAAGAAGGCTAATATCTATATTGTTTTCATCTATTTCTATAATTCTTGTATTCATACTTATCTTCTCCCTGCCAAGGTTGGGTTATTATTGTGCTTTTAATTTCTCTGCTTGGTCTGTAGTTACTAAATTGTCTATTAATTCGTCAAGGTCTCCATCTACAATAGCGCCTAGTTTGTGTAGGGTTAGATTTATTCTATGATCTGTAACTCTTCCCTGAGGGAAGTTATAGGTTCTAATTCTTTCAGACCTATCACCAGTACCTACTTGACCTTTTCTTTCCTCTGCAATCTCTGCCGCTTGATTGGTTAGCATTTGGTCGTATATTCTAGTCTTTAAGATTTTCATTGCCTTTTCCCTATTTTTGATTTGGCTTCTTTCATCTTGACAAGCAACTACTACTCCTGTAGGTAGATGGGTAATCCTTACTGCTGAGTCAGTTGTATTAACGTGCTGTCCACCTGCTCCAGAAGATCTATAAATATCAATTTTTAGATCTGATTCATTGATTTCTAAATCCACATCTTCTGCTTCTGGCAATACTGCTACAGTTGAAGTTGAAGTATGGATTCTACCACTTGATTCAGTCTCAGGAACCCTTTGAACTCTATGAACTCCTGATTCATATTTTAATCTACTATAGGCACCCTTACCCTTTATCATAAAGATGACTTCTTTGTATCCACCTATACCGATTTCATTGGTACTCATAACTTCAATTTTCCATTTGTTTCTTTCTGCATACATACTATACATTCTAAATAATACACCAGAAAACAGAGCTGCCTCATCTCCACCAGCTCCACCCCTAATCTCTACAATTACATTTTTATGGTCATTAGGATCTTTTGGAATAAGTAATACCTTTAGCTCTTCTTCTACATTTGCTATATTTTCTTCCAATTCTTTGATTTCTTCTTTTACCATATCCTTCATTTCATCATCTAACTTTTCATAAAGCATTTCCTTTGCACCCTCTAATTCTTCCTTATAGGTAGAATACTCCCTATATTTCATAACTATTGGTTCAATATCTGAATGCTCCTTCATTACCTTTTGATACTCATTTAAATCCTTAATCAACTCAGGATCCATAGACTTCTCTGTCAATTCATTATATTTTTTTTCAATAAAATCCAACTTCTCTAACATACTAAACCCCCTAAATTCAGTTAAAATTAATACTATTTATCACTTGCTTTTTCACTTCTACTTTTATTTATAATTATGGAAATAGCTACCCCTAAAATAATCATATAGATAGGGTTTATGTCTAATAACACTATTACTAATGCTGTAGTTATAGCTAAAAATAACTGTATAGAATTAAAGTTAGCACTTTTTACCAGACCATATATGGCTGAGACTATTAGAGCCACAACTGCTGGCCTAATTCCCATAAAAATTTTCTCTATAATTATATTACCACTAAACGCTGAAAAAAACCTTGCTATTATGAGAACTATTATAAATGACGGCACCACCGTCCCTAATCCAGAGCAAACTGCTCCTGGAAAACCCTTTATTTTATATCCTACATATATGCTAGAGTTCACCGCTATAGGTCCAGGAGATGACTGAGCTATAGATATTATATCTATAAAATCTTCATCCTTTATCCAATTTTTCTTATCAACAACTTCTTTTTTTATAATAGGAATCATAGCAAATCCTCCACCAAAGGTAAAGGCCCCTATTTTAAAGAATGTAATAAACATTTCCCATAACATACGCCTTGCCTCCTAGTATAGAATCATTCCTAAAATCCCTGCTAATATTATACCCAATATGGGATGAATCTTCTTAAATGATACTAAATAAAACATAAATATGGCAATAAATACACCTTTAATATCTACAAAGCTCGTTTTTCCAACGGTTATTGCAGCTGCACCTATAAGTCCTAGTACTACTGGCCTTATACCTCTAAATATCCAATTTACATAAGGAGAGCTTTTGAACTTGTTCATGGACTTATATATTAAAGTAATAATTATAAAAGAAGGCAATACTACCGCAAAGGTAGCAACCATAGCACCCAAAACCCCACTTACATTATAACCTAAAAATGTGGCCGAGTTAATAGCTATTGGCCCTGGTGTCATCTCAGATATTGCTAATATATCTATAAAATCAGCCGTACCAATCCATTGATGCTTTTCTACAAGCTCCTTTTCAAGCAAAGGCAGCATGGCATATCCGCCACCAAAGCTGAAAGCCCCAATTTTAAAGAAAGAAATAAATAACTGTAAGAGTACGCTCATATGGATATCTCCCCCTTAGCTTTTAAAGCCATACACAACCCTATCATTTCCTTGATAATCTTTTAAAATAGATATATTCTGGAATCCTTCCTTATTTAGAATATCCATTACTTGGATTCCCTGATCATATCCGATCTCATAAATAAGCATTCCTTTATCCATTAGATAGTTTGAAGCATCCTTGCTTATTTTTCTATAAAAATCAAGTCCATCTTCTCCACCATCTAAAGCAATCCAAGGCTCATGATCTTTTACTTCTATTTGTAATTCTTCTATATCACTTGTTTTTATATATGGAGGATTGGAAACAATAATATGGAATTTCTCATCTATATTATGAGTATCTAGGGCCCCAAATAAATCCCCTTGATAAAAGTTGGCATTTGAGATCTTAAGCTTCTCTTTATTAAGATTTGCAATCTTGATAGGGATTTCCTCTATATCTATTCCATATACCCTAGTATTGGGACAATACTCAGCTATACTTAAGGAAATGGCACCACTTCCAATTCCTATATCTAGTACATTTATCTCTTGCTTTTTTATATAATCTATTATAAATTCAACCAAAACTTCAGTATCAGGTCTTGGTATAAGGACACCTTCCTGGACATAAAAACTAAGTCCCATAAATTCTTCTTCATTTAATAAATATTGTAAAGGATAGCCCGAAGCCCTTTTTTCCATTATATATATAAATTCATTCTTTATGGATTCTTCTACATTTTTATCACCGTGGATATATATATAGTTTTTATCAACCTTTAATAGATGTGATAAAACTAGTATAGACTCTAAGCGGGGATTAGAATATTCTTTTCCTTCTATTAGAGTCATACCTTTTGCAATCAGTTCACTTACTACCACTTGTCTTCCTCCCTACTCTCTGGCAATACAGCTTCAAGAGCAGCGATAGCAACCTCTATCTGTTTATCATCTGGTTCCTTTACTGTAGCTAACTTTTGAACCATAAGCCCAGGATAAGAAAGTGCATAGCATAATTTAGAACTACTTCTGCCAATTATTCTATTTATTTCATAGGAAATCCCTGCTATTACAGGAAACATAAGAATCCTAACTAGTATCCTTTGAACAGGATTAGGCCAACCAAAGAATGATAAAACGAAGATACTAACAATCATAACCATAAATAAAAAGCTAGTGCCACATCTACCATGTAGTATTGGAAATTTCCTTACATTTTCTACTGTAAGCTCAAGTTCATTTTCGTAGCAGTGGATTGACTTGTGTTCAGCTCCATGATATTCAAATACCCTTCTAATATCATCCAGTTTGGATATCCAAATCACATATATAAAAAATATAATAACCCTGATTAGGCCTTCAATTAAGTTCAATACTATAGGACTTTCAAATAAATTGCTAAATAGACTGGTAAGAAAGTTAGGAAGTATCATAAATATTCCAAGCGCTAGTACAACGGAAGTAACTACGGCAAATGCCATTTCCACGTCATTAGCCTTGTCCTTAAATACTTTTTGAGTCCAGCTTTCCTTTTGACTATCTGCCTCGTCTTCTTCATAAAAATCAGCTGAGTACATCAGCTCTTTTGTACCAACCATCATTGATTCAACTATACCTACTACACCTCTGATAAAGGGTAGCTTAAAAAA
>CAYOFC010000022.1:0-16732 GCA_964403265.1 uncultured Tissierella sp.
TCATAACCCCTTCTATAAGGGCTTGACCTCCTATGGAAGTTTTATGTTTTGCTTCTATATTTTCTTTTTTCATATATTCACAACCTTTGTTGTAGATTAAAATATGTTAATTATTTTTTTATATTTAGAAACTATTATTGTTATTCTAGGCTGACTTCGCAGTCTCGCATCACAAATTTGTTTGTGTTATAGAACTATTATTATACCAAGCCGTTTACGCAGGCGAATCCTAGCCAATTCATTTGCTCGCTATCGCTCACATGAATTGGGGATTCTTTGCGGTTGACCTACCATCGATTTGTGGAAATTCGCCACAAATCGGGTTAGGGCATACACAAAAAAAGGTTAGATGCCCTTGCAACTAACCTAGATTTCTTTGAAGAAATTAGTCCATTTGATATTTCTTCTTGAATTTTTCTACACGGCCACCACGTTCCATAAATTTTTGTTTTCCTGTGAAAAATGGATGACATTCCGAACAAATTTCTACTCTTAATTCCTCTTTTGTTGAGCCAGTCTTAAATGTGTTGCCACATGCACAAGTTACTGTTGCTTCTACATAATTTGGATGAATACCTGCTTTCATTTATTTCACCTCTTTCCCCAAATCTCTATATCAATTAGATATTATCAATTCAACCATTAAATTATAGCATAATTATTTTTTATAATCAACTATAACCAGATTTTTTTTCTTAAATAGTCTATAAATTCATCATTGGTTTTAGTTTTAACTAGGTTTTCGATAAAGTTTTCAGTAACCTCCTGGGTTGGAGCATTGCCCATTGCTTTTCGAAGTCCCCATATAGTTTCTAACTCTTTTTGATTTAATAGGAGTTCTTCTCTTCTTGTACCTGATTTGTTGATATCTATTGCTGGGAATATTCTCTTTTCAGATAATCTTCTATCTAAATGAAGCTCCATATTTCCAGTTCCTTTAAATTCCTCAAAGATCATATCGTCCATTCTACTACCAGTCTCTACTAAGGCAGTGGCAAGAATTGTAAGACTACCACCCTCTTCTAATTTTCTAGCAGCACCAAAAAATCTCTTAGGTTTGTGAAGGGCTCCTGGATCTAGTCCTCCTGATAGGGTTCTTCCCGTAGCAGGTATAGTTAAGTTGTACGCCCTTGCCAACCTTGTAATACTATCTAATAATATGACAACATCCTTGCCATGCTCCACAAGCCTCTTTGCTCTTTCAAGTACCATTTCAGAAACCTTAGTGTGGTTCTTTGGCAGTTCATCAAAGGTAGAATAGATTACATCGCCTTTTACTGATCTCTTCATATCAGTAACCTCTTCTGGTCTTTCATCTATTAATAAGATAATGAGTTCAACTTCTGGATGATTCAAGCTAATGGAATTTGCTATCATCTTTAAAAGTGATGTCTTACCAGCCTTTGGAGGGGAAACTATCATACCTCTTTGCCCCTTGCCTATAGGTGCTACCAAGTCTATCATCCTCATGGCATATTCATGGGAGTTGGTTTCTAGCTCCAGTCTTTCCTTTGGATAAATAGGTGTAAGACTATCAAAGTCAGGTCTCTTAATAGCAGTCTCGGGATTCATTCCATTTACTGCCTTAACATAAAGCAAGGCTTGAAATTTTTCTCCTGATTTTGGCGGTCTGGTCACTCCTAGTATCTTGTCTCCTGTCTTTAGCCTAAATCTTCTAATCTGTGAAGGGGATATATATATATCATTATCTCCTGATTGATAGTTGTCCCTTCTTAGGAATCCATATCCATCAGTATGAAGCTCTAGGATTCCCTGAGCAGAATCAATTTCATCTAATTGACCTATCTCTTCTGTTGCCTTATCCGATAAATCCTCCAAAACTATTTCAGATATATCTATCTTTTCGGGCTCATCCCAGTCTTCATAATTCTCTGGTTCCTTTTCTACTACCATCATAATCAATTGTATAAGCTCATCTTTTTTAAACTTATAAGGTTGTAGAACCCCTTTTTCCTTAGCTATATCTCTTAATTCATTTATTTTCTTGCTCTTTAAATCCTCTTGATTCAAAAAAATCACCCACCTGTTTTATTTCGCGTACTCTGGTTTTTTATCTAATTTGTGTATTGATTCCATAAACCTAATAGTACCTGTTTCCAATCTCAAGATTAGAGTATGAGTAGACGCAGTATTGTTCTCCATGTACTTAACTCCCTGTAGTAGTTCACCATAGCTTACTCCAGTAGCTGCAAAGGACATTTCATCTCCTTTAGCTAAATCATCTATATAATAAACCTTATCTAGACTTGCACCCATCTTTATACATCTAGCCTTATGTTCCTCATTTGGCGGAGCCAATATTCCCTGAAAATCCCCACCAAGACATTTTAAGGCAACTGCTGTTAGAACTCCCTCTGGAGCACCACCTATCCCCATTGTCATATCAACACCTGTGTAATCAAAGCAAGTTGATATAGCACTAAGAACATCTCCATCATCTATAAACTTTATCCTTGCACCAACTTTACGGATTTCCTTAACGATTTCATCGTGTCTAGGTCTGTCCAATATCTCTACAGTTATATCTTCAACTGCCTTATTGAGCGCTTTTGCTACATTTATAATATTTTCAGTCACGGATTTATGTATATCTATAATGCCCTTAGCTTTGGGTCCAACCGCTATCTTTTTCATGTAGGTATCTGGGGCATGTAGCAAACAACCCTTTGGAGCCACACCAACAACAGATATTGCATTAGGCAGTCCATTGGCTACAGATGTAGTTCCATCAACTGGATCCACAGCTATATCTACCTTTATATCACCATCGCTTCTCATCCCTACCTTTTCGCCAATATATAGCATAGGGGCTTCGTCCATTTCACCTTCCCCAATTACTACAGTTCCTTCTATATCAACAGTATCAAACATCCTTCTCATGGCATCTACTGCTGCTTGGTCTGCCATCTCCTTGTCACCCTTGCCCAAAAACTTTGCACAGGCCAAGGCTGCCGCCTCTGTAACTCTACCTAAATTAACTGGTAAATTTCTATCCATAATATGCACCTCCATAATATTCATATCTAATTAAACCATCAAGAAAATTCCCAAAATACAGGGTTAAAATACTTTTATTTAAAATTTATGCTGGAAATTGTATCGAAATACTAAGATTAGAATTTTTGATTCGAAGTAGGTAAGGGAACAGCCAGGGATAAACCCTACAGGCTGCTCCAATCTTTTATAAACTTTTCAATTCCAATATTTGTTAGTGGATGTTCTAGCATTTGCATAAATACCTTGTAAGGTATTGTAGATATATGTGCCCCTGCCTTAGCAGCATCTAATGCATGTATAGGATGGCGAATACTTGCAGCTATGATCTCAGTATCTATCCCATGATTATCAAAGATTTGAACTATATCTTCAATTATACCCATACCTTCATTACTTATATCATCTAATCTACCAACAAAAGGACTTACATAAGTTGCACCTGCACGAGCGGCCAAGAGTGCTTGACTTGCAGAAAATATCAAAGTAACATTTGTTTTGATTCCTTCACTATTAAGGACCTTAACCGCTTTTAAACCTTCCTTAGTCATAGGAATCTTAATTATAATATTTGGATGGATTTTTGCAAGCTCTCTTGCTTCCTTAAGCATGCCTTCTACTTCTAGGGAAATTACCTCTGCACTAATAGGACCGTCAACAATGCTCGTAATTTCTTTAACTACCTCTTCAAACACTCTACCTTCCTTAGCGATTAAACTTGGGTTGGTAGTTACACCCTGTATAACTCCCCACTCATTAATCTCCTTAATCTCATCCACATTAGCAGTATCAATAAATAATTTCATAAAACCCCTCCCTTTTTAAGCCCTTCCTGCCGAACCAAAGATTTGCATTTTCTCTTTTATAACCTCTTTCATAGCTTTCGTTGCAGGTCCTAATATCTTTCTTGGGTCAATCTCATCTGGGTTGTTTACTACAAATTCTTTCACTGCGTTTGCAAAAGCAGCCCTAATATCAGTATCGATATTGATTTTGGATATTCCAAGAGAAATAGCTTTTTTTAGACTTTCTTCTGGAACTCCACTTGAACCGTGTAATACCAGTGGAATATCAACTAGCTCTCTAATTGCCTTGATTCTATCATAATCTAACTTAGGCTCACCCTGATATACTCCATGGGCAGTACCTACAGCTATGGCTAAGTAGTCTACTCCCGTTTCTTCAACAAATCTCTTGGCTTCTAAAGGATCAGTGAAAGTAGCATCCTTTTCACTTACTGTAATGTGATCCTCTGTTCCACCAATTTTTCCAAGTTCAGCCTCAACAGTAACTCCTACTGCATGGGCAATATCTACTACTTTTTTAGTAAGTGCAATGTTTTCTTCCAATGGAAATCTAGAACCATCAATCATAACAGAAGTAAATCCGTGTCTAATACATAACATAACTTGGTCAAAGTCAGTACCATGGTCAAGGTGTAAAGCCACAGGTACTCTTGAATTTCTTCCAGCTAGTTTTCCTAGATTAGCTATATAATCAATACCTGCATATTTGATACCACCCTGGCTTGCTTGAATTATAACTGGTGAATTTGACTCTTCTGCCCCATCTATTATTGCTTGAATTATTTCCATATTATTTACATTAAAAGCCCCTACTGCATATTTATTTTTTTGGGCATCTAATAGTAGTTCTTTACCGGTTAATAGCATTTGTACTCTCCCCTTAGAATTTATTTTCTTATTTATATATTATACCACTATATTGCAAGTTCTAACAACTGACTTTGGCCTAAATTATAACATATTGGATAAATTTTATCCATAAAATCTACTATGATTACATTTTTGTAAGTAGGATTCAAGGGGATATGTGGTAGTATAATAATATAAGGGATTACAAATTCTTAACAAATCTTAATCTAATTGTAACCATTATAGTATATTCCTATGGTAAAATTATAACAACTATGAAGTAAGGGGGATGAGCATTTGGATGAATTGATAGTACTAAAGGATTTATCTAAGGTTTATAAAATGGGCGACGAAAAAATAGTGGCCTTAAATAGTATAAATCTGAGTATCTACAAAGAGGAATTTGTCTGTCTATTAGGTACTTCTGGATCGGGGAAGAGTACCCTTCTAAATATGATGGCGGGACTTGAGAAACCAACAAAAGGAGAAATAATCATTAGTAATCGTCATTTAGAGAAGATGAACGAAAAAGACGTAACCAAGTTTAGGCAATTGAATGTAGGATTTATATTTCAGTCCTATAACTTGATACCTACCTTGACGGCCATGGAGAATGTAAGCCTTGGGCTTACATTTAAAGGAGTTTCTAGATCCAAGAGAAATAAATTGGCTAAGGAGATGTTAGAAAATGTAGGCCTAGGTAGTAGACTTCATCACAAGCCCTCAGAAATGAGTGGTGGACAGCAGCAAAGGGTTAGTATTGCCAGGGCTTTCGTTGGAAAACCTAGGATTATATTTGCCGATGAGCCTACTGGAAACCTAGACACTAAGACTACCTTAGAGGTCATGGATTTGATGACAACTATGGCAAAGGATTTAAAGCAAACCCTAATTATTGTAACACATGACACTGAATTAGCTGATTATGTCAATAGGGTTGTATATCTTAGGGATGGAAACATCGAAAAGATTGAGGAAAAAGAAGCATTAATAAAGGGGGACATTGTTTAAGATGAAGAAATTTTTAAGCATTATTTTAACTTTCGTTTTAATTTTAACGGCAATGCCAATGGATGTATTGGCAGAAAATGACTATCCAGATAGAAACAACGTACAACCAATTATAGGTGTCAAAGATATGGATATACCTACTATAGACCCTGGTAAATCCAGAACCATTTCTCTTAGTTTGCACGCCATAGGCAATCATGCCTATGATGTAGTAGTTACACCAAAGTTCACTGAACCTTTGAGTACAAATAATTTGACAAACTCAGTTTCTCTTGGAAATATGAATCAAAATAGTACACAAACTCTAAAATTGGAAATTGTTGCTGCAGACAATGCGCAGCCAGGTAACTATCCAGTTGAACTAGTATTTAACTACAGCTATTTCCCTAGTTATTATGGCGATAGAGTTTCAGGTAGTTATACGGAAGTTGTATATATTAGAGTATCAGGCAGAACTTCTCAACCTAAACTATTAATTTCTAAAGTATCTACTAATCCAGAAGTTATACTTCCAGGTCAAGATGTGAAGCTAAATGTCCTTTTTGAAAACAAAGGAAGTCGTGAAGCAAATAATGTAAACATTAAATTAGATGGGTTAAAAAGTGACGCTGGCTTTTATATTGGTTCGGGAACGGATATACAATATCTTAATAGGGTTCCAGGTGATATGGTATCCTCTCTTTCTTTCGATTTAAAGGCAGCCACAAATATACCGAGGGGTACCCATGAATTGGAGCTAGTCTTTAAATATGGAGAAGTGGAGGAAAAGCAAAAAATATACCTAATAGTTGGAGGATCTAATCTTAATGAATCCAATCTATTGATTGAAAACCTAGAGTATCCAACAACTGGCATATCGCCAAATAAAGATTTTACCTTGAATTTCGATTTAAGAAACAATGGTGATACCGATGCAGTTAATATACTTGTTAAGGCTGAAAGTACAGACCCTGCAGTAGTTCCAAAATCAACAAGTATTCTTAAGGTAAACAGTATTAAGGCTGAAGAAGTAGAAAATTTAAGTTTTATATTCACACCAACAGAAGATGCAATCACTAGAAACTATCCAATAAACATAACAGTAGAGTATGAAGATAATTTCAATCAAGGTGATGATTCTAAACATACTATTAATCAATATGTAGGAATGTATGTAGTGGCAAAAGATTCTGATGATACTAAAGGAAAGCCAAAACTAATTATTGACAAATACAGTTTTGAACCACAGTTAGTAGCGGCTGGAGAAAACTTTGAAATGAGCCTTTCATTCTACAACACAAATAGTAAGAAGACTGTTAATAATATCAAGATATTTTTGACGGCGGAACCAGGTTCCACAACAAATGAAGGTACAAATACCAGCAGTGGATCAGCATTTACACCTGTAGATAGCTCAAACACATTCTATATTGACTCTATCCCACCAAAGGGCAGAGTAGAAAAAACAATTACCATGTTTGTGGTTCCAGATGCGGTAGCTAAGACCCATACTATAACTGCAAACTTTGAATATGAAGACGATGAAGGAAATGAGCTAAAGGATATAGAGCTGATTGGTGTACCAGTTATTCAGCAATCAAAACTGGACCTAGGTGAACTAGCATATATGCCAGAGGCATATATGGGTCAATCAACACCTATTTCCCTAGAATTTTACAATACAGGTAAGGTAACCTTATACAATATGATGGTCAAACTCGAAGGTGATTTCCAAACAGAAAATGCTCAATATTATGTTGGAAACTTCGATAGTGGAAGTAGTGAATATTTTGAAGGATATGTTATCCCTAATGAAATGGGGGAATTAACTGGAGATATAGTATTTACCTATGAAGACTCCACAGGTCAAGTTCAAGAAGTAAGAAAAGATTTTGCCTTAAATGTAATGGAAATGCCTGACTTTGAAGATCCTTGGGGCGGAGAAATGCCTCCAATGGAAGAAGATACAGGACTTCTAAAGTCCAAAGGCCTTTGGATTACATTAATTGTTTTAGCAGCAGCTATAGGAGGTTTCTTCTTCTATAAGAAAAAGAAAAAAGATAAGGAATTGGCATTAGATGAGTAAACTTGATTTAATTCTAATGAGTATTAAAAATCTGTGGAGAAGAAAGTTAAGAACATCCCTGACTATTTTAAGTGTAGTCATCGGTACTAGTGCAATAATCGTAATGCTTAGCCTTGGGTTTGGATTGACAGGTTTTATGGAAGAGCAAATATCCCAATGGGGTAGTTTAACAACTATTAATGTTCATAAAAAATGGGCAGATCCTTCTCAACCTGGACAAAAAGAGGTTAAACTAGATGACAAGGCTATAGCCAGTTTTAAGCAAATACCAAATGTATTAGCCGTAAGTCCTATGCTTGAAGAATACGGTGCAGTAATTAATGGTAGATATATAGCCCAAGTTCCCTTTAGAGGTATAGACCCAGATACAATGGAAGCCTTCGGTTTTGAAGCTGCTGAAGGCAGGCTTTTAAATAACACGGATGAATTGACTGTAGTATTCGGTAGTAGCATGATTCATAACTTCTGGGATCCTAATGCAAAGGTCTGGAGAGAGCCAAAGATTAACCTTATGAAAGATAGAATGAGTCTTACTCTAAATCCTAACTATGGATATGGGGGAGGTTCAATGGGTGGCGGAAAAGAAGTCAATTATAAGGAATATAAAATCAAAGCTGCCGGAGTGCTAACTGAAGGAAACTGGGAGACCAGCTATGGTATATATATGCCGATTAATGAATTGCAAAAGATGGTTGCTGATAAACAAAAAGCAGAAGGTCAAAAACCCTCCAGTCGTTCATCTTCTACTGAGTACAATCAGATAGATATAAAAGTAAACGATATGAACAATGTTTCAGCAATTCAAGATTTAGTAAAAGAAATGGGATTTGAGGCCTATAGCCTTAATGATCAGCTAGACTACATGAAGGACCAAGCTACAATGATTCAAGCAGTATTAGGCGGTATAGGGGCTGTGTCCTTACTTGTAGCCGCAATAGGGATAACCAATACCATGATAATGAGTATATATGAAAGAACCAAAGAGATTGGAGTAATGAAGGTTATAGGTGCGTCAATTAAGGACATAAAGGGTTTATTCCTATTTGAATCTGCACTTATCGGTTTATTAGGTGGGATATTTGGTGTAGGATTCTCCTACCTATTATCCTATGTCATCAACAAATTTGGTGCTCAATCATTTGGTGAAGCAATGGGTGTCTATGGGGCCACAAAGATCTCTATAATACCTATATGGCTAGTCTTTGCATCTATGGGATTCTCTGCCCTTATTGGGGTTATCTCTGGATACTTCCCAGCAAGAAGAGCTATGAACCTAAGTGCATTGGAAGCAATTAGAACAGAATAAAAAAAGATCCTTCAGCTAGGCTTCAGGACATAAAAAATAACGGTGCCTCTTGGGCACCGTCATTTTTTTCACTTCTTAGCAGCTTTAATAAATTCTCTAAATAATGGATGGGCATGGGTTGGTCTTGACTTGTACTCTGGATGGAAATTAACCCCCACAAACCATGGATGATCTTTAAGCTCTATCATTTCAACAAGTCTTTCATCTGGTGAAAGTCCTGATACTACTAGCCCTTTATCAATCAAGCTTTCCCTATACTCATTATTTATTTCATATCTATGTCTATGTCTTTCATATATTATCTCTTCATTATAGATTTCCTTAGCTAAACTTCCCTCAGCTACCTTGCATGGTTGAAGACCTAATCTCATTTTACCATTTAAGGCTTCAGCATCTTTTTGTTCAGGCATCAAATCTATAATCGGATACTCAGTGTCTGGATTCCACTCAGTTCCATTTGCCCCCTTAAGTCCAACTACATTTCTAGCATACTCTACTGCAGCTAATTGCATACCTAGTGCAATCCCAAAGAATGGTAGCTTGTTTTCCCTAGCATATTTAATTGCAGAAATCTTCCCTTCGATTCCCCTTGATCCAAATCCACCTGGAACCAAAATCCCGTCTGCATCTTCTAAGTATTCCCTACAATTCTCATCATTTACATCTTCAGCCTGAATCCATTTGATATTTACATCTACTCCATTTTCTAAGCCACCATGGAATAAAGATTCTGCTACTGAAATGTAAGCATCCTTTAATTCAACATATTTTCCTACTAAGGCAATTTTAACCTCTCCCTGAATATTGTCCATTTTATCTAATAGACCATTCCATTCAGTCAAATCTAGTTCACCGCACTCCAGATCCAAGTGACTTATAACTTGTTTAGCTAGTCCCTGTTCTTCTAGCATAATAGGTACTTCATAAATAGAATCAGCATCGAAGTTTTCAATTACTTCAGATGGATCCAAATCACAGAATAAGGCAATCTTTTCCTTTGCATCTTCCCCAAGAGGTTTTTCTGTTCTACAAATTAGAATATCTGGTTGAACTCCTAGCCCTCTTAGTTCTTTTACACTGTGTTGAGTAGGTTTTGTCTTTAGCTCTTTACTTGCACTTAAGTAAGGGACTAAAGTCATATGAACATATATTACATTTTCTTTACCTACATCATACTTTATCTGCCTAATAGCCTCAATAAATGGTAGTGATTCTATATCTCCTACAGTTCCACCTATCTCAGTTATTACCACATCAACATCCCTCTCCTTGGATGCTCTGATGATTCTTTCCTTAATCTCATTAGTTATATGAGGTATTACTTGTATGGTACTGCCACCATACTCTCTTTTTCTTTCCTTGTTTAAAACCGACCAATAAATCTTTCCAGTAGTCACACTGTTGTTTTTATTAAGACTAACGTCAATAAATCTCTCATAGTGTCCTAAATCTAAGTCCGTAAGGGCTCCATCGTCTGTAACAAATACTTCTCCATGTTGATATGGACTCATAGTGCCTGGGTCCACGTTTATATAAGGGTCAAATTTCTGAATAGTGACCTTCAGTCCCCTACTTTTTAAAAGTTGACCTAAACTAGCAGCAGTGATTCCCTTTCCTAAGGATGAAACTACTCCACCTGTAACAAAAATATATTTTGTTGACATTTTATCCTATCCCTCCCCATTAGTTCCTTTAACTATATAATTCTATATCATAAAAAAAACTATGTCAATTAATTTTCCATATATAGATTTTAACACTCTTGTAATTATATTGTAATATAAAATTCCATATTAATGTAGTATAATTATAGTAGTAAAGAATGGAAGGAGAGAGATAAATTGAGACGTTTAATAGCAGCGTTATTGTTATTTATAATTTTGTTATCGGCATTAGCACCAGTACTTGCTGCAGCTGATTATGAAAGTGATGGAGAAATACTAAAAGAATTAGGTGTATTGAAGGGAAATGACAATGGGGATTTAATGCTAAATAATAACTTTAATAGGCAGGATATGGTAATAATGATTTCCCGTCTATATAAGGAAGAAAATACAGCTAAATCCTATGTAGGAAAGAATGTTTTCAAAGATCTTAATGCCAATAGAAAAGATTATATACCTTATATAACTTGGGCTAAAGATCAAGGTTATATCAAGGGTATGGAGGTAGACGAGTTTGGATTTAACTCTATTACGACTGTACAAGAATTCCAAACAGTACTTCTTAGGGCATTAGGCTATGGAGAAGAAGCTCAAAACTGGAATCAAGTACCAGACCTAGCAAAATCATTAGGTATTATGAATGATTTAAACCTAAATCCTTCCTCTAAGTTGACAAGGGGCCAAATGGCATCCATGGTACTAAACACTTTAAGGGAAACTAAGAAGGGTAGTTTGCTTACATTAGCTGAGGTAATAGGTTTAGATATACCAAATGTCTTTAAAGTAGATGAAAAATTAACTATCAAGAAAAACACTATTACTATTGAAGGAAAAGTATCAGCATCTGACTCACTAAAGCTACACATTAGACCAACATCAGCAGGAATAAGTGGTGGTGCTAAGATTATAGATATAAAGCTTGATAAAAATGGAAGCTTCTCTGAGGAAGTAAAGAATTTACAGGCTGGTAGCTATGAATATAGATTTGAAGGCAGTAGCAAAAACACTGTCTTTAAAGCATTTACCATTGAAGAGGTTGAGTTTGCCCTAGTGGATGTTTTTGCAGATAATTTTAAGGAAATACATCTATCCTTCACTCAAGCAGTGGAAACTGCCAATGCTTCTTTTATTAATAATTATTCAACTAATGCAGGATCTATTAACTCAGTTAGATTTGCTGAAAATAACACTAAGGTTATACTAGTTCTAAATGGAACTATGAGACAAGATAGCAGGTACAAAGTTGATGCAATTGTGAAAGCAATGGATGGTCAAGAATTAATTTTTGAAAATGAAGAATTCACAGCATCAGACAATGTGGACCCTGCAGTATTGGACGTAGTTCAACTAGGTGATCAGGGGCTGAAATTGGTTTTTTCCGAGCCCATTAAAGGGGCTAGAGCTAATAACTTTAAAATCAATGATAAAACATTTACTGGAAGTGTAACTGTAACTAACAACGAAGCCTTACTTATCTTTCGCTCAAGGTCTGATTACCTTAGGGAAGGCTATCATACTATTGACATAAGCGGGATAACAGATTATGCTAATCGTCAAATATCTAATGAATATTTGGATTTTGAAATAATCAACGATAAAGACGCGCCAAAGATAGTAAGCGCTGCCGCTACTCTTGAAGAAGTTATTATTGAATTTGACGAAGATATAGATCCTTCAACTGCAAGCAAAAATCAATTCTATATTAGACCTAGGTCATCAAAGGTAAGTCCTGATAGTGTCACTATCAAAGGTAATAAGGCATATCTTTCTTTCAAAAACAACAAGCTATCTTTAACTGAAACAACTATCTACGTAGAAAATGTAAGCGACTATGCAGGTAATAGAATGAAGCTAGAAGAGATAGATGTTTTACCTGTAGTAGATGATTCTCCACCAAAGGTAACCAACCATATTGTAGCAGAAGATGGTAGAAGCATCACAGTATATTATAGTAAAAATGTAAATGGAAAAAATAAATCAGACTATACAATTGAGGATCAAAATGGAAGAGCATTAAATATTAGAGATATCCAAGGTTCTGATAAGGAGTTCACTATTTACCTATCCTCTGTACTTCCATTAGGTAAAAACACTCTGTATATCGACGGGGTTGAGGATACGACTCCCTATCGAAATCTAGTTACACCTTATTCAGCGACTATAGATACAAAGGATATAACAAGGCCAGATATTATAAGCCACTCTGGGTTTGAAAACTATATAATGGTTCAATTCAACAAAGAGATGGATTATGCAACAATAGAAAATCTTGAAAACTATATTATCAACTTCAATAACTCAATTAGTTTTTTACCATATGATACCTATATATCACTAAGTGGTGATGGCAAAACATTGACTATTGAATTACCTAAGACAATCTCAGGTAAAGATGTTGAAGTAGGTAGAAACCTAACATCTCTTGAAATTAGAGGAATAAAAGATACATCTGGCAATGATATCAAGGATCTAGTTAAGAAGTTAGAGTTTGATAGAAACTCCACAGGAGAGGCTAAACTGATTGATTATTACACAAATACTCCAGGCAAACAAGGTGTATTTTTAGATGATAATACTATAAAACTTAAATTTAATATACCTATAGTTGAAGCAGATAAAAGAGACTTTGACCTATCTAGAAATTCAAAATTAGTTATAGATGATGTTGTAGCAGACGGCACAAATATTGTAACCCTATATCTTAGGGGAGATAGGACCAATGACATCACTTCTATTTCTAAGGGTGAGTTGATTATTAATACAAGAAATAGTATGCTAACTGCTATTGGTACAGGGGTTGCATCTTCTACCACTATTGATCTAGTAGACCAAGTATCACCTAGGGTTGTAGAAAGTCGTAATAACACATTGGACACAATCGGAAATAACATAATTCTATTAGCTTTTACTGAGGAACTTGAGTCTAGGGGTGCTGGCCTTTATGCTAGGGATTTAGAGATATATAGGGACAGTGATGGTGCTATATTGACACCTGATAGAGATTATACAACACAGCTTTATAAAACAGATACATCCATTATTGAGATTACTATAAAAGACACCAATGTAAGATCCCACTACTTCGTAAGAGTAGCTGGACAAGGTAACTCTACCCCATCTAATATAAGAGATTTACAAGGAAACTTTGCATTAGATTCTTTAGATGATTATGAGACTGACATGTTACTTGGTAGATAGTATGGAAAATCCCCTTAACTTAAGGGGATTTTTTTCTTTCTCATGCATATTTATTTTTAGCCTCTATCTCTATAGGGTCACTTTCCTTATAATTAGGCACTATATGTTTTACATAGCTTATTAGGTCTTCTTCACTTCCCCCGTCAACCAATCTACTTAGTTCATCCAGGGTTTTAAGTAAAAACCTATATTCCATAGGAAAAGGAAGGATATCATCACTATCCTTTAGTATATGGCAGGGTCTTTCTACTATATATTCAGTATTTGATATCCTATTCATTGACTGGAGCATCATCTCACTGATTCGATGACTAGCATCTATTATATTTGTAGGTTTTGTTGCCTTATCTGTAGATATCATTACAAATTTACTTATACCATGTGAGTTAGCAAGTTGTGCTAGATTTAAGCTAGCGAAAACATTATCCCTTATAGCTCCTTTGGGATCTATTTCCATTATAGAACCATGCCTGTGCTCTACTCCATGTAATATTACTTCAGGTTTTTCCAAATTGATAATCTCATCTATCCTATTTCTATCTTCTAAGACAATATCTAAAATAATCAATTTCTTTGGCTTATACTCTCCAATATGCCTAGAAATTTCTAATCCTAGGCTATCTTCACCTACTGTCACCATAACAACTTTATTTGTAACATATGATGTGATTTTATCCTTGTGGATTTCCATTTCTTTTTTACTTAGGAGATCACTTATTTCTACCTCCCTCAAACTCTCTATACTTAGGTACTCTTCCATAGATTTATATATAGTTGGCAATATCTTTAGCTTGCATTTTGTTCCCTTGCAAATATCTATTATATTCCTTATATCTATTTTAGAAGCTGAGGGTATAGCAATAATAATTTCATCTATATGGTAATTCTCCGCAGCTGAAAGTATACTTTGCCTACCTCCTACTACTGGTATTTCATCTATAATTTCACCCTGCTTTTTTATATCATCATCTATTATTACAAGTGGCTCATAGTCAAATTTGTCCTTAGTTCTGCACTCCTTAAGAACTCTTATACCTGCAGACCCAGCCCCTATAATCATGACCTTCTTCATATTATCCTTTTTATTCGAATCTACACCCAATCTTCTATCATAGTCCCTTAAAGCAAATCTAAATCCTCCTATTAAAGAAAAATCGATTAGAAGAGCCAGCATATAGATAATCCTTGATAAATTTTCTTGCTTTATAAATAAAAAACTTAAGACTGTTGCATTGGAAAGTATAATTGCAGTAACTATATCATATAGGTCCACCCTACTTATATATCTCCAAGCTGTCCTATACATATTAAAATAATAAAAAATCCCTAGTTTGATAATTGTAATATAGAAAGCATTATTTAAATATCTTGGCACATAGGAGATAAGTTGTGTATCAAGGATTCCTTCAAATTTTATATAAAGGGCTAATAAATATGCTATATTAATCAATATTATATCAATAAATATTAAGGCTATTTTATTTAATCTTCTTTCCATGACCCACCTCTTCTTGAAAGATTCTATTGAACTTATTATATCATATATATAGACCTACTAAGATTAATAAGCTAATAAAAACATATTATTTAATAATTATCACTATTGGAAATATTCCGATTATATGTTAACATATAATTAATGAAGGATATATAAAAGGGGGAACATTCTATGATTATTGGCGTACCAAAAGAAATCAAATCACAAGAAGACAGAGTTGCTTTAACACCTGCTGGTGCAGATACCCTAGTAAGATCTGGACACAGGGTTTTGGTGGAGACAAATGCAGGAAATGCTTCTGGTTTTAATGATGAAGATTATGTTTCATTAGGGGCTGAAATAATTGACACTCCTTCCGATCTATGGGAACAATCTGAAATGATTTTGAAAGTTAAGGAGCCTTTAGAATCAGAATATGCTTATTTCAAAAAAGATTTGATTATATTTACCTTCTTACATTTAGCAGCTGAGCCTGAACTTACAAAGGCTTTACTAGAATCTGGCGCTATAGCAATAGCCTATGAAACTGTAGAGCTTCCTAATAGATCTTTGCCCCTATTAACTCCAATGAGTGAAGTGGCGGGTAGAATGGCAGTACAGCAAGGTTCAATCTATCTAGAAAAAACCCGTGGTGGAAAGGGAAAGTTAATTGATGGAGTTCCTGGTGTCCCTCCTGCCCATGTGGTAGTTGTAGGTGCTGGGATTGTAGGCACTGGTGCTATTAGAAGGGCTGTAGGGCTGGGGGCCAGAGTCACTGTGCTTGACATAGATGTAGATAGACTAAGATATCTTGGAGAAGTGTTTATGGGTCAAATAGAAACACTTTATTCTAATAATTATAATATGAAGCAAGCTATTAAATCCGCTGATTTAGTCGTGGGTGCTGTCCTTATCCCTGGCTCAAAGGCTCCAAAATTAGTAACGGAAGAAATGGTTAAATTAATGGAACCAGGTAGTGTAATTGTGGATGTGGCTATTGATCAGGGCGGTTGTGTAGCTACTATTGAAAAGCCTACTACCCATAAAGACCCAATATTTGTTAAACATGGTGTCATCCATTATGCAGTTGCAAATATTCCAGGGGCTGTTGCTCAAACATCTACCCTGGCCTTAACAAATATTAGCCTTCCTTATGTTATGAAAATTGCAAATAAAGGATGGCAACAAGCACTAAAAGATGACGCTTCATTAGCTAAAGGTGCTAATGTGATAAATGGCAAAGTCACTTACAAGGCAGTCTCCGAGACTTTTGACTTGGAATATACTCCTATAGAAAGATTTTTAAATTAATTTTAAGAATTCCTAGAGCAAACTCTGATA
>CAYOFC010000023.1:0-16729 GCA_964403265.1 uncultured Tissierella sp.
AATTTATAAAGATGGATAAAGTATTTATTTAGGGTGATAAGATGGAAAACATAAAGCTAGAGAATTACAGTGAGGATAGATTTGAAACAGCTATTGCCTTAGGAAATTTTGACGGTGTGCATATAGGTCACAAAAAACTTATTATGAACATGGTGAATATGGCTAAAAAACAAGATTTAAAACCATCAATACTACTATTTGATAACCATAGCAGAATGGTGACTACAGGAAAAACTCCTATGTGTCTTACATCAAGGGTCCAAAAGGAAGAACTGGTTAAGAATTTAGGTGTGGAAACTATATATAGTATAAATTTCAATGAAAACTTAATGAAATTACAACCTGAGGAATTTGTTAAAAATATTCTAATAGATAAGCTTAATACTAAACTAGTGGTTGTCGGGTTTGATTATAGATTTGGACATAAGGCATCTGGTGATGTTGAAGCATTAAAGGAACTAGCTATCAAATATGGCTTTAAAGTAATGGTTTTAGAGCCTGTATATATTGATGATATTCTTGTAAGCAGTACAAAGATAAGGGAATTAATATTAGAAGGTAATTTAGAATTAGTAAAGCTAATGTTAGATAGAGATTATCAACTTATTGGTAAAGTTATACCTGGTAATAAAATAGGAAGGACTCTAGGTTTTCCTACAGCCAACCTTGAATTAACAGATAACTATGCACTTCCCAAGTATGGCGTATATAGGACAAAAACTATAATTAATGATAAAACATATTTAAGTGCAACAAGTATTGGTTATAATCCAACCTTTAGCAGCAGCAAAGTTAAGATTGAATGTCATATTATTGATTTTGGGGAAAAAATATATGATCAGGTAATATCCGTAGACTTTATCGAGTATCTTCGGGAAGAAATAAAGTTTAACAAGCTGGATGATCTTGTAAAGCAGATTAATGATGATATAAAAACTGTAATATCTCGACATTAATATTTACTTTTATATAGAAATATGATAATATAAGTTTTATAAATGATTACCTATTGCTAAGTTTTTCGTTACCTCAGCGTAATACTAAGCTTTAGGTGTATAAAAAATTATGGAGGTGTAGCAAATGCTAACAAAAGAAATCAAAGATCAAATTATTAACGAGTACAAATTACACGAAGGTGACACTGGTTCACCAGAAGTACAAGTTGCATTATTAACTTACAGAATCAATTCATTAAACGAACATCTTAAAGAACACAAAAAAGACCATCACTCAAGAAGAGGCTTATTGAAAATGGTAGGTCAAAGAAGAGGACTTTTAAGATATCTACAAGATAATGATATTGAAAGATATCGTTCATTAATTGCAAGACTAAAAATAAGAGGTTAAGTTAATAAGAGCGGGGATTCCCGCTCTATTTTGTGTATTAAATATATAAATGCATAAACTAGTATTATTAAATCAAAAGAAAAGGAGGTATGACATGGAGAGAAAGTTCCAATTAGATCTAGCAGGAAAAGAACTTACTGTTTCCATAGGAAAAGTTGCAGAACAAGCAGGTGGAGCTTGTATTGTACAATATGGAGATACTGTGGTTCTAGTAACAGCTACTTCCTCTAAAGAACCAAGAGAAGGTATAGATTTTTTCCCGCTAAGTGTTGATTATGAAGAAAAACTATATTCAGTAGGTAAGATACCTGGTGGTTTCATAAAAAGAGAGGGAAGGGCTAGTGAAAAAGCTATACTGACTTCAAGATTAATTGATAGACCAATAAGACCACTGTTTCCAGATGGATATAGAAACGATGTACAAGTAATTGCTACAGTTCTTTCTGTAGAACAAGACTATTCACCAGAAATTGCGGCTATGATTGGATCATCAATTGCATTATCAATTTCTGACATTCCATTTTCAGGACCAACTGGTGCTGTTAGTGTAGGCTTAATAGATGGTAAATTTGTTATTAATCCAAATAGCCAAGAAAGAGAAATATCTCAATTAGACCTTACTGTATCAGGAACTAAGGATGCTATTATGATGGTTGAAGCTGGTGCTAATATAATATCAGAAAAAACTATACTTGATGCAATTCTAACTGCCCATGAAGAAATCAAAAAAATATGTGATTTCATAGAAGACATTACACAAGAGGTGGGCAAAGAGAAACAAGAGTTTAAGGTATTTAAAGCTGATGAGATTTTAGAAGCAAAGATTGTTGAATATGCTACTGAGAAACTAATTAAAGCCTTTAATATTGTTGAAAAACAAGAAAGACAAAATAATATTGACCAAGTAAGTAGTGAAATTCTTGAGACATTCTTAGCTGAATATCCTGATAATAAAAAGGATATTAAAGAGGTAATTGAAAACATAATTAAAGCAGAAGTTAGAAGACTGATTTTAGAAGATATAAGACCTGATAATAGGAGACCAGATGAAATTAGGAAGATTACTTCAGAGGTAGGTCTACTACCTAGAACCCATGGATCAGGATTATTTACAAGGGGCCAAACTCAAGTACTAACTGTTGCTACCCTAGGAGCATCTTCAGATGTTCAAATTATAGATGGACTTGGTGAAGAAGAATCAAAAAGATATATGCACCACTATAACTTCCCGCCTTATTCCGTAGGTGATACTAGACCAATAAGAGGACCTGGTAGAAGAGAAATAGGACATGGAGCCTTAGCAGAGAGAGCTTTGGAACCTGTTATTCCATCAAATGAAGATTTTCCCTATACAATACGTTTAGTGTCTGAAGTATTGAGTTCTAACGGCTCATCATCTCAGGCTAGTGTATGTGGTAGTACTCTATCCTTACTTGACGCTGGGGTGCCAATTAAAGCATCTGTAGCTGGTATAGCAATGGGATTGATTAAAGAAGGTGAAAAAGTCGCTATATTATCCGATATACAAGGAATGGAAGACCATTTGGGAGATATGGACTTTAAAATTGCTGGAACCAAAGAGGGAATCACCGCAATACAAATGGATATTAAAATCGGTGGCATAGATAGGGCTATTCTTGAAGAAGCATTAGAAAGGGCAAGAATTGGTAGACTACACATTCTTTCGAAGATGGAAGAGGTTATAAGTGAGCCAAGAGAGGATCTTTCACAATATGCACCTAAAATATTCACAATGAATATACATCCAGATAAGATCAGAGAAGTGATTGGGCCTGGTGGAAAAGTAATCAACAAGATTATTGATGAAACAGGTGTTAAGATAGATATCGACGATGATGGAAGAGTAGCAATAGCTGCTGAAAATGCAGACAGTGGTAACAAAGCACTTAAGATGATAGAAGATATAGTTAAAGAAGTTGAAGTAGGAGAAATTTATTTAGGTAAAGTAACTAAGGTTACAAACTTTGGCGCTTTCCTAGAAATCTTAAATGGCAAAGAAGGTTTGCTTCATATATCCAATATCGCCAAGGAAAGAGTTAATAAGGTAGAAGATGTACTAAAAGTTGGCGATGAAGTAATGGTTAAGGTTACAGAAATCGATAACCAAGGTAGAATTAATCTTAATAGAAAGATTCTATTACCTGATGAACCACCAAAAAGTGAATAGGCAGTAACAAATGCATGAACCTTCTTGGTTCATGTTTTAGTTTTTTGTATAAATATTTTTATCCTGAATATATATATTAATGTAAGGATATAGGAGGGGTGGAAATGAAATTTTATATAGTTAAAAGGAAAACCATATTTGTTATTATTACTGTTATTTTGATTCTAGCTGTTTTATTGGGTACTTTATGGAACTACTCCAGGACAAAGGATGTATTTTTTAATACGGATATTTATTATCAAGGAACCAAAGATGAAAAGGTTGTTGCCTTCGCTTGTAATATTGATTGGGGAAATGAATATATAGATGATATGCTAAAAATCTTCAAAAATAATAATATCAAAATAACTTTTTTTCCAACTGGAAGATGGGCTGAAAATAATAAAGATATCTTATTAAATATTTATAGTGAAGGTCATGAAATTGGTAATCATGGATATAGACATTTAGACTATGATAAACTAGACTATAATTCAAATCGTGATGAGATAAATACAGCCCATAAAGCTATTGAAAGCATAACAAAAGAATCTCCAAAATACTTCTCACCTCCATCTGGTGCTTTTAATGAACACACTATAAAGGCAGCAGGCGATTTAGGATATAGGACTATACTTTGGAGTGTAGATACAATTGATTGGAGAAAGGATAGCTACAAAGATATTATAGTTACAAGAGTTGTAGACAAAATTCATGATTCAGCTATAGTTCTAATGCACCCAACTATCGAAACAAATAAAGCCTTACCCGAAATTATCAATAAGCTATTTCAAAAAGGATACAAAATTGGTACAATAAGTGATGTGATGTAAAAAAATATAATTATTTGATATGAGGTGAACTAATGAAGATAAAAGTAATAAATAGAAGCATCTTTCCTTTGCCAGAATATGAGACAAGCGGATCAGCTGGAATGGATTTACAAGCCTATGTTTCCTCTCCTGTTGAATTAAAACCACTTAGTCGTGCTCTAATACCAACTGGACTTTATGTTTCCATACCAAAGGGATATGAAGGGCAGATTAGAGGAAGAAGTGGGTTAGCATTGAAATATGGAATAAGCCTTGCTAATGGTGTAGGTACTATAGACAGCGATTATAGGGGAGAGATAAAAGTAATACTGATAAACTTAGGGGAAGATACATTTACTATTAATAATGGTGATAGAATTGCCCAATTTATTTTATCTAAGTATGAGACTATTGAATTTGAACCAGTAGAATCTCTTGAGGAAACTTCAAGAGGAGACGGTGGATTTGGTCATACAGGCTTATAAAGCATACTCATACAAGATCTTATCATAAATGATAAGGCATATTAATATTAATCTTTCATATAATTAAATAAAACTACATGAGGTGATTATATGAGACTTAGTGAACTAGGGGATAAAGAAATAGTAAATTTAAATAATGGAGGCAGACTAGGCCTATTGAATGATGCAGACATTATTTTTGATGAGAATACTGGTAAGATAATGTCCCTAATAGCTCCTGAAAGAAAATTAGGCTTTAAGCTTTTAGGTCTAGAAAGTAATGGAATGGAAATTCCTTGGTCTGCTATTAGAAAAATCGGTTATGACATGATTATTGTTGAGCTTGATAACTAGTTTATATTAGTTCTTTAGAAAAACATCTTATAATGTTTTTCTTTTTTTTCTCCAAATAAGTATAATATTCTTTTTTACATAATATTTTTTTTATGGTAAATGCTATACTATGAATATAAATTTGGAGGAATATACTATGAATGATGATAATAAAGACACTGGTAGTAAAATAGATAAAGAAGAGTCTATAAAAGAATTTGGTGTGCCTGAGATTAAAGATTTTAAAAGCAATATTCAATTTATATCAATCATTGGCGAAATTGAAGGCCATACAATGGCAGGATCAGATAAAAAATCAACGAAATATGAGCATATAATACCTCTATTAATTGGTGCACAGATCGATCCTAAAATTGAAGGAATCCTTATTATATTAAATACTGTTGGGGGTGATGTGGAGGCAGGTCTGGCTTTAGCCGAAATGATAAATAGTATTGATAAGCCAACTGTTTCTATAGTACTTGGTGGAGGCCATAGTATAGGTGTTCCTTTAGCAACTTCCACAGATTATTCTTTCATTGTCCCTACGGCTACTATGACAATACATCCTATAAGGACTACTGGTTTGGTCATAGGAGTAGCTCAGACATTTAGATATTTTGAGAAGATGCAGCAAAGAATTAATAATTTTGTAATTAGAACTTCTAATATTGGTCAAGATGATTTCTACAATCTAATGAATGCAACTGATGAGTTAGCCAACGATGTAGGTACTATACTGGTTGGAGGAGAGGCGGTTAAAAATGGTCTAATCAATGAAGTAGGTGGATTATCAAAAGCTTTGGAAAAACTTAGTCATATGATGGATAAGAAAGAAAAAATAGAATAAGCATATTAATTATGCTATAATAACATAAGGAAAGATCAAAGGGGGCGGTATTCTCTTCATTCTGGAGAAGTAATTATGAATAAAATACAATCGAAGAAAAAAAGCAAAAAATCAAAAGCAAAACAACAATTTAATAAAGATATAATAGGTAGTATTATCATAGCTATAGGGATTATATGGATGATAAGTCTATTTAGTCTTCAAATGGGTATAGTCGGTTCTCTTTTACGAGGAAGCACTTTTCTACTAATGGGATTTGGTGGGTACTACCTACCCATAATATTAGTCAGTGTTGGTGTTATTTTACTTATGGATAGATACAATAATAAAGAGTTAGAGAAATCAATTATATTAGTAATTATACTTATATCTATCCTCATTTTTTTAGATGGTAGCAATATTGAAGTTAAAGGATTTCTGGATAGGATGAAAGTTGCAAATACTCTATCTTTATCTAATAAAGGCGGCGGACTAATTGGTTCTTTTTTAGGATTCTTTTTTTACAAACTATTCGGTAAAATTGGGGGATACTTAGTTATATTTTCTATTATTCTTATATCTATATTAATGTTTACCAATATAAGAATTAAAGATATATTTAAATATATCGACTTAAGTACTAGGCTTAAGACCAATAAAAAAATCCTACCAATTAATGAGTCTACTGCTAAAAAAACTACTACTAAAAAAGCAAAAGTTAAAGTTAAAAGTGCTCAAGAGCAACTTGAATTAGAGTCTGATGACATCCGAATTCTAGATTACAATACTAGCAATAAGTCTAAGGATAAGGTAGATAATTCCACAAGTAATCAAGCCAAAACTATGGAAGAAGAAATTTCAATCACTAAATCAAACACTGAGAACTATGTATATACAATTCCATCCCTAAATTTACTTAATGATAATGAGCATAAGAAAGATGAGGGTGAGAAAAAAGACATAATAAACAATGCGAAAATAATTGAAGAAACCATGAAAAATTTTGGTATAGATGCCACTATAACTCAAATTAATAAGGGTCCCACTATTACCTGTTATGAACTATCACCTTCACCAGGAATTAAATTAAGTAGAATCGTTGGCCTATCAGATAATATAGCTCTAAGCTTGGCATCCTCGGATATTAGAATAGAGGCACCTATTCCAGGCAAAGCTGCTGTAGGTATAGAAGTCCCAAATAAAACAAAAGATAGTGTTATGTTAAAGGAAATGTTACTGTCTGATGAGTACATAGATATAGACTCCAATATACCTTTAGTTCTAGGCAAGGATGTAAGTGGTAAGGCAATAGTATCCTCCATTGACAAAATGCCACATTTGCTTATTGCTGGTGCTACTGGATCTGGTAAAAGTGTGTGTATTAACACGATAATTATGAGTATAATTTATAAATCATCTCCTGAAGATGTAAAGTTGATGCTTATAGACCCTAAGGTTGTAGAACTTAGTATATATAATAGTATTCCACATTTACTTATACCAGTGGTCACTGATCCCAAAAAAGCATCTTTTGCACTTAACTGGGCAGTAAATGAGATGGAAAAAAGATATAAGCTATTTGCTCAAAGTAGTGTTAGAGACATGGCATCATATAATAAAAAACAAGAAGATAACAAATTAGATAAGCTTCCTTCAATAGTAATTATTATTGATGAGCTGGCTGATTTAATGATGGTTGCTGCTCAGGAAATAGAAGATTATATTTGCAGACTAGCTCAAATGGCTAGAGCAGCTGGTATATATTTAATTGTAGCTACTCAAAGACCTTCTGTAGATGTAATCACTGGTACAATAAAGGCGAATATACCATCAAGAATATCATTTGCAGTATCTTCTCAAGTTGACTCAAGAACCATATTAGATATGTCTGGAGCAGAGAAACTTCTGGGAAAAGGCGACATGCTTTTCTACCCTTCCTTCTACTCTAAACCCTTAAGAGTCCAGGGTTCCTTTGTTAGTGATGAGGAAGTGGAATCCGTTGTAGAATTTCTAAGGGAAAATAACCAAGTAGAATATGATGATGACATTATTGAGACAGTTCAAACATCTATGGAGATTGAATTGGACGATAGTGATGAACTGTTGCCTGAAGCTATCCAATTGGTTGTAGCCGAAGGACAAGCATCCATTTCTCTACTTCAAAGACGTTTAAAGGTTGGTTATGCAAGAGCAGCTAGAATTGTTGACGAAATGGAGGCTAGAGGTATTATTGGAGGATTTGAAGGTAGTAAACCCCGAAAAGTCCTTGTTTCTGCAGAAGATTTAGAGGAAAATGATTTATAAATAATAATAAAATTTCGTTAAATTTATTAGAGGAGATAAGAGAATGAATATAGCAAATAAGATAACTTTATTTAGAGTGTTTTTAGTTCCAGTTTTTATGATAGTCCTTTACTCAGACCTTAATAATAGTCAAACAATCGCGGGCCTCATATTTGTATTTGCTTCATTAACAGATACTCTAGATGGCTACCTAGCAAGAAGTAGAAACTTAGTTACTAATTTTGGAAAGTTTGTTGACCCTTTGGCTGACAAAGTACTGGTGTCTGCTGCCTTAATTTCATTAGTTGATATTGGCAAAATACCTGGATGGATTGTTGTAGTAATAATAGCTAGAGAATTTACTATAACAGGCTTTAGAATTTTAGCAGCTTCAGATGGAATCACCATAGCAGCAAGCTCTCTAGGAAAGTTTAAGACTATCACCCAATTTTTGGCGATAATACTTGTCTTATTTAATAACTTTCCATTTGGCAGCATCCCTGTTGATAGGATTATGCTTTATTTAGCATTGATATTCACTGTCTTATCTGGAGTAGACTATATTTATAAAAATAAACAAGTTTTGAATATGAAAGATATTTAGTGGGAGATGTGACGATGATAGCGGAAATAATAACTATAGGTACAGAGATAACAACAGGTAGCACTTTAAATACCAATGCATTCTTTCTATCACAAAAGTTATTTGAAATTGGTGTAGAGACTTATTACCAAACAACAGTTGATGATGACGAGGACCGACTAACAGATGTAATTAATATAGCTCTAAATAGATCCGATTTAATAATTACTACAGGAGGATTAGGTCCTACAAAGGATGACATGACTAAGGAAGTTATTGCAAAAGCAATAGGCCTAGAATTAGAACTAGATCTTATTATGGAAGAGAATATTAAGGACATATTTAGCAGAATAGGTAGATGCATGAGCAATAATAACTTAAAACAAGCTACGAAACCAATAGGTTCCCAATTTATAGAAAATAGTATTGGTACTGCACCAGGAATTTATATTAATAAAGATAATAAAAAAATCATTATGTTGCCAGGACCACCTAGAGAGATGATGCTAATGTTTAATAATCATGTAAGGGAACTTATACACGATGATTTATTCATTATTTCTAAATCTGTTAACACCGTGGATATAGGGGAATCATCTTTAGAATCTAGGCTGCTGGAGTTAAACTTAGCCACAGCTAATACTACAATTGCCACTTTTGCTAAGGATGGTACTGTAGAGATTAAAATAATAGGAAAAAGCAAAGATAAAGAACAAATCCAGCTAGAGGTTGATTCTATTGTTAAGGCTATAGATCAAGAATTTAGCAAATATATATATGGCTACGATAATATTAAACTTGAAGAAGTAGTGGTGGAAAAATTAATTGATAAGGAATATAAAATAGGATTATGCGAATCATGTACAGGCGGCCTTGTTAGCAGCATGATTACTAGGGTTCCTGGAGCATCAAATGTTTTAGAAAGATCTATTGTTAGCTATAGCAATTCAGCAAAGGTAGATGAGGTGAACGTGCAAAATTCCACTCTTGAAAAATATGGGGCTGTTAGTGAAGAAACCGCTTATGAAATGGCTAAGGGCCTAATGAAAAAAGCTAACCTGGATTTAGTAGTATCAATTACAGGTATAGCTGGACCTGATGGAGGAACAGAAAACAAACCTGTTGGCTTAGTTTATATATGTGTAATGACTAAGGATGAGCATAAAATAATTAAATCAAATTTTAATGGCAATAGAGCACTTATCCAAAATAGAGCGGCTATAAAAGCTTTAGATGAAATTAGAAAAATATTATAAATTATAATTGACATATTTATTGAATTAATATAGTATATAGTTAAGGAACGAACGTTCTAATTGTGAAAGGGGTGACTCCAGTTAAACTGGAATGATATGATCGATAACAATGAAAGAAAAAAAGCCTTAGATTTAACCTTAAATCAGATTGAAAAGCAATTTGGTAAAGGGTCTATTATGAGACTAGGAGAAAACACTAAATTAGATTTGGAAGTAATTCCAACTGGATCTTTAGACCTGGATATTGCATTGGGTATTGGCGGAATACCTCGAGGTAGAATTATCGAAATCTATGGACCTGAATCATCTGGTAAAACAACTTTAGCTTTACATGTAGTAGCTGAAGCCCAAAAAACTGGTGGCATTGCCGCATTTATAGATGCAGAGCATGCACTAGATCCTTCATATGCAAAAAAATTAGGAGCTGATATTGATAACTTAATAATATCACAACCAGATACAGGGGAACAAGGCCTAGAAATAACCGAGGCATTAGTTAGAAGTGGCGCTATTGATATAGTTGTAGTTGACTCAGTTGCTGCCTTGGTGCCAAAAGCAGAAATCGAGGGTGAAATGGGTGATTCCCATATGGGACTCCAAGCAAGATTGATGTCACAAGCATTAAGAAAATTAGCAGGGGCTATTAATAAGTCCAACACAACTGTAATATTTATAAATCAATTAAGGGAAAAAATAGGGGTAATGTTTGGTAATCCTGAAACAACCACTGGTGGTAGAGCGCTAAAATTCTATGCCAGTGTAAGACTTGATGTTAGAAGAATTGATTCTATAAAACAAGGAGATGAATTCCTAGGGAATAGAACTAGAGTCAAGGTAGTAAAAAATAAAGTAGCGCCACCATTTAAGCAAGCTGAGTTTGATATAATGTACGGACAAGGTATTTCTAAGGAAGGTAATATTGTAGATGCAGGTGTAACGGCTGAAATTATAAAAAAAGCTGGTGCTTGGTTTAGTTATGGTGATAATAAATGGCAAGGTAGAGAAAATGCTAAGGATTACCTTAAAGAAAATCCTGAATTATCAAAAGAAATTGAAGACAAGATTAGGGCTAAGTTTGGTCTAGTAAAAGACGAAGACTCTAAGAAGAATGAAGATGCTTCTGAAAAATAGACTAATAAAATATAAAACCTCCTTTATAGGAGGTTTTATATTAATATTGTTAAATCATTGGGGGTGTTTAATTGAGATTATTATTTTTTACTGATTCCCATATTAGAGGGACTTCTCCCAAAAATCGAATAGATGATTATGTAGATACACTAGAAAAAAAATTTCTAGAAATCATAGATATAATAAATAATAATGATATTGATTATGTATTTCATGGTGGTGATTTATTCGATAGACCAGATGTATCAATTGCTGTTACAAGTCGATTTTCAAGAATATTGAAGAAAATAAAGGTACCTTTCTACCTAGTTAGTGGAAACCATGATGTATACGGGCATAATCCCCAGACTATTGATAGGACAATGGTTGGGCTATTAAGTGAATTAGGCATTTTCGGTATTATAAACGGAAAAGAAAAATTGTTTTTAGAAAAAGATAATATTAAAGTCCAAATTACAGGACAACCCTATGTATATGATATTGATGATCCTATTAATAGAAAATACTATACACTAGAAGAAGTTGATGATACGGTTAATTATGCTATACACATTGTCCATGGTATGCTTTTAGACAAACCATTTATTAAAGGTGTACCCCATACATTAGTAGACGATATAAAAGATACAAAGGCAGATATTACCATATCCGGCCATTATCATTCGGGCTTTGAAAAGATTTGTATTGATGGTAAATACTTCATAAATCCAGGCAGTATAGTGCGTATATCTAATAGTCTAAGGGAGATAGACAGAAGACCTAAAGTAATTATAATAGATTTAAATGATGATATAAAAATAAGTAATGTATATCTTAAAACTGCTTTAAGTGGTGACCTTGTTTTAGATAGGAAAGAGATAGAGAAAAATATATTTCAAAGAGAAAGAATATATGAATTTAAGCAAACTATAGATTCTGCTTTAAACTTTGATAAAATGGATATAAATGATGTATTGATAGAGGTTTCAAAAACCGAAGGATTAAGTGAAGAAGTAAAGATCGAGGCATTAAAAAGGATAGCTGCAATCCAGATGAAAGGTTTAAGTGATGAATGATGAAATATCTAAAAACTGTGATATTAGAAAACTTCCAATCCCACAAATATACTTCCATAGATTTTGACCAAGGACTAAATGTTATTCTTGGCCCATCAGATTCAGGTAAATCTGCTATCATAAGGGGTATTAAATGGGCCCTATATAATGAACCGTCAGGTGATTATTTTATTAGGGAAGGTGAGCGCGAAGCCTCAGTAACCCTTATATTTAGTGATAATTCAAAGGTCCGAAGGTTAAGGAGCAAGTCAAAAAACTCCTATATTCTTTATAAGAAAAATGGTGAGGAAGTAACATTTGAAGGATTTGGCACATCAGTTCCAGAAGAAATCATCGAAGAAATTGGTATAAAAAAGATAAGATTAGATAGTGAAGAATCTAACTCCATAAATTTAGGTGAACAATTAGAAGGTCCTTTCCTCCTATCAGAAAAAACCAGCACTAGAGCAGGTGCCATTGGAAGATTAATAGGTGTTAATGTTATAGATGATGCTTTAAAAGATACCTTAAAAGATACAAGGAATATCTCAATTAGGAAAAAAGATACCGAGTATCTGGTTTCAAAAATTGAAAAAGAACTAAAGGAATATGAATATTTAGATGAACTAGAAAATAGATTAAGAAAAATTGAAGAATTGCGAGATATCATTTTTAATAAAACAGAAAAAAGAGATGCTCTAATTAGATGTAACAGAAAACATAAAGAAATAGAGGAAGGTCTATATCAAATAAACTATGAATTAAATCAATTAAAAAGTATTGATGGTATAGACCCTTTAATACAAGATTTAGAAAGATATATAGATAAATTTAAATATCTTAATATTAAGAGAATAAACTTAAGGAATTATCAAGGTGAAATACTAAATTACTCAACCCTTATGAGTCGATTAGAAGGGTTGAATGATGTAAATAATATTATAATAAAGTCTAATAATATATACATTAGCGCTAACAAATTACTTGATAGCAAGACCAAGCTAAATACAGTTGTAAGGGAAAAGAATCTACTTAATAATATGTATAGTAGATTACAAACGGTAGCAGTTGTTGAAAAATCCTTATCTTCCTTTGAGAAGAAACCTATAATGATTTCTAAACTTATTAGGTTAAGGGATGATCATAATCAAAACCAGGCTAATTTAAGTACAGGAAATCATTTCATCGAACAATTTGATGGATTAAAAAAATCTGAGTCTATATATAGTGATATTGAAAATATCCTCAACAAATCAACAAGGTTATTTGACCTTTCAAATAAAATTAAAAATATAAAATTAAATATAGATAAGGGAATAATAGAACTCAACCACATTGAAGAAGAAATAAAAACTCGATTGGATAATTACAAAAATCTATTAATAAATATTGAAGTATGCCCTTTCTGCTTAAGTGATATTAGCAACGAGAAAATAGAGCATATAATTAATCATTATAATTAGGGGGTCTATGGTTATGGATTACGAAAAGGAACTTAATAGTCTTAAGGAAAATTTAGAGAAGGCTAAATCCTTAAAATACAGAGCTGAAGCAAGACTAGAGCAATTAAAAAAACAAGAAGAAGAATTAATCAATGAACTAAATCAATTAGGTGTAGATCCAAAAGATTTAGATAGTGAAATTGAGAAGTTGACTAATGAGATGAATGAATTATTAAATGAAGCAAATAGACTACTACCTTTAGATTTACTAGAAAAGAAGTGATTAAATGTATAATAGTATAGATTCATTAGATAATAAAATAGGAAGTTTAAAAGAATATATCGCAAGGGAAAGTGGGAAGAAGGATAAGCTTGAGGAGCAATTAAATAATGCTAGGTCTGAGTTAATCATTATATCAGACAATATTGAACTCCTAGAAAAGGTTATTATCTTGTTTCAAAAGACTTCTGAATTCGCTAGGGAACAAGCAAAAATTCAAATTGAATCATTGGTTACTAAATGTCTACAATTCATATTCGAAACTAATATTGAATTTCTTATAGAGATAGAGGAACTTCGTAATAAGGCCAATGCTGAATTCTATGTAATTAGTGAAAATGAAGATACTATTATTAAAACAAAACCTGAGCTGTCTCGGGGTGGAGGCGTAGTAGATATTGTATCATTGGCACTTAGAATTGCCTTTTTACAAATTCATAAACCTAGAATAGAAGGGCCTCTAATTTTAGATGAACCAGCTAAGCATGTTAGTGCTGACTACATCTTCAATGTAGGAGATTTTTTAAAACAAACCTCTGAAATGTTTAATCGTCAGATTATCATGGTTACTCATAATCAACATCTATCTGCCATAAGTAATTATTGCTATAGAGTAGAGCTTAAGGATTCAATAAGTTCTATAACAAGAGTTGAACCTTAATTACATCTTGACAATGGTTTAGATAAGTAATAAAATAAAGGTGTGTAACCATACAATGGTATATTGTAATCTCTCTTGTTTTGAGATTGCAATGAAACTAAATTTCTAGTTAAGCTCATGCTTAACAAAACTTTGTTATACTTTTAAAAATGAAATGTAGTATGGAACTTGAAAATTTAATAATGGAGGTGTTTGACATTAATGAAGTTTTATTCGTAATTCTTGGCGCAATTATTGGAATAATCGTCGGATATTATATAAGAAGAAATATAGGCGAAGGAAAAATAAAGAATGCTGAAGAGTTAGCAAATCAAATCGTAGAAGATGCAAAAAAAGATGGCGAATCTTATAAAAAGGAATTATTACTAGAAGCTAAAGATGAGATTCACAAGCTAAGAACTGAATCCGAAAGAGAAAATAGAGAAAGACGCAATGATATTCAAAAATTAGAGCGTCGTGTTCAGAATAAGGAAGAATCTATTGATCGAAAATTGGAGTCAATCGAAAAGAAAGAAGAATTAATTGTTAAAAAGAACAAACAATTGGAAGAAAAAGAAGCATCTATTAATGAACTTTATGATAAGCAATTATTAGAGCTTGAAAGACTTTCTGGTTTAACTTCTGAAGAAGCTAAAGAAATTTTATTGGATGGAGTAAGAAGAGAGATTGCTCATGAGACCGCTGTTATGATTAAAGAGGTTGAGAGTCAAGCTAAATTAGATGCAGATAAGAAAGCTAAAGACATAATTACTGGAGCGATACAAAGATGTGCGGCTGATCATGTGGCGGAGACCACTGTTACAGTTGTTTCTTTACCAAATGATGAAATGAAGGGTAGGATAATAGGTAGAGAGGGTAGAAATATAAGAACTCTTGAAACATTAACCGGAATCGATTTAATTATAGATGATACCCCTGAAGCAGTAGTTTTATCGGGATTTGATCCTATTAGAAGAGAGGTTGCTAGAATAGCACTGGAAAAACTCATTGTAGATGGAAGAATCCATCCTGCAAGAATAGAAGAAATGGTAGATAAAGCGAAAAAAGAAGTTGAAAACATCATAAGGGAAGAAGGAGAGCAAGCCGCATTTGATACTGGCATTCACAATCTTCATCCAGAAATAATAAAACTTTTAGGAAGACTAAAATACAGAACTAGCTATGGACAGAACGTATTGAAACATTCTGTTGAGGTATCACATCTAGCTGGTATGATGGCTGCTGAATTAGGTGCAGACATAAGAATTGCTAAAAGAGCAGGATTGCTACATGACTTGGGTAAAGCCGTAGATCATGAAGTTGAAGGCCCTCATGTTGACATAGGTGTTGATCTTGCTAGAAGATACAAGGAATCTAAAGAAGTAATTCATGGTATTGCTGCTCACCATGGTGATGTAGAAGCTACAACTATAGAAGCTGTATTAGTACAAGCGGCTGATGCTATATCAGCAGCTAGACCTGGAGCAAGAAGAGAAACTCTAGAAACTTATATAAAGAGACTTGAAAAGTTAGAAGAAATTGCAAATTCCGTTGAGGGTGTTGAAAAGTCTTTTGCTATTCAAGCGGGTAGGGAAATTAGAATAATGGTTAAACCAGATGAAGTAAATGAAACTCAAACCATTCATACAGCTAGAGAAATAGTTAAAAAAATAGAATCTGAATTAGACTATCCAGGACAAATCAAAGTAAATGTTATTCGTGAAACCAGAGCTATTGAATATGCTAAATAGTAAGTTTTAAATAGATGTGTATTACTATATAATTATGGTACTAAGGGGACTGTTAAATGGATATATTATAAGTATTAATAAAGTCTATCCCAAACTCTGTAGCTGGTACACTTGCAGGTGTGTTAAGAGAAAAGGAAGTGTCTAAATTGAAGCACTTGACTCAGATATTACAGCTATATATCTATTACTAGGGGCTATATAGCACTTAAAATTTATAACTATATGTATTCCTGCATTTATAAGTATTATAATTAATGGTGAATAAAAACTGTGATTAAATTGATAGTTAAACCTAGATATCAAAACCTGCCTAATAGGCAGGTTTTTATTTATGTGCGCCCAGCATGGGCGTAAACTAGTCGGTGAAAGTCCGATAT
>CAYOFC010000024.1:0-13428 GCA_964403265.1 uncultured Tissierella sp.
CTCCTTCGATGATTAGTTCTATATCCTTATTTAGTTCATTGGCTAAGTCTCTTATCATTCTAGGGAATCTATTTAGAACTACATTTACTGGCTGCATCCTTATTTTTAGAACTAAGTCCTGTAATTCAGTGGTTATCCTAGCTACATGCTCCAAAGGCTCATTTATTGCTGTTGCTTTTTCTTCCTTGCTGACATTTTCAAGTCTTGTCCTATATATTACCAACTCTGAAACCAAATTCATAAAGCTATCTAATTTATTCAGATCTACCCTTATGTATTGATTCATACCTTGATTTGTATGATGAGTCCCTGTAGCTGCACCTTTTTCTTCTGTATTTTTGTCAGTAGCAATCTCTTCTTGTACTCCAATATCAGTAAATTCCTCGTCTAAATACCTATTTAACTCTTCTACAACTACTGATTCTATCTCTAGATTGTCCTCAACTAAATCTACTACTTCTTCTTGTTCCAATTTAGTTATATAAATCAATTTAAAGATATTGCCAAACTCTCCACTTTCTAGTATTTCAGTACTTGGGTCTGATTGAATTATTTCACCTTTATGGTCTAATCCATTAACTACCATATATGCCCTTGCACCTTTTAAAAGACAGTCTTTTGATAGCTCCACCCTTATACTATATGCTTTGAAGTTCTTTTCGTAGGCTGTGTGAATCAGCATTAAATCTATATCGCTTATTTCATCATCTAAATGATCTTCACTGACACCTTGGCTGGCTTGACCGTTTGAATGACCCGCTGCTACTTTGTCAAGGGCACTTATTAGGTCTTTTAAATCATATTCTAGAACATTGCCTTCTCTTAGGTCCTCTACTATTTCAGAAAGCTTATCTAGACATCTAAATATAAGGCTTATTATTTCACTGTTGATAGAAGTCTTACCACTTCTAAACAGCTCAAACACACTTTCCATATGATGGGTTAGTTCAGCCATGTTGTTGTATCCCATAGTTGCAGCCATGCCTTTTAGTGTATGGGCTGCCCTAAATATTTCATCCAATATACTGCTATCCTCTGGATTTCTCTCTAATTCTAATAAGCATTCGTTTAGGGTTTGTAAATATTCATCTGTTTCTGCAAAAAAAATCTCTATATACCTATTATTATCATCCATATTTTAAACCTCCTTACATTTGATCAAAGCTACATTTTCTCGTATATAAATGTTGATAATTTATTGAAACCGAATTCTGTCGGATTATATATACTTTCAGTTGCCCCTATGAAAAATACTCCACCTGGAACAAGGGCATCATGCATTTTCCTGTAGAGTTCATCTTTTGCCTCATTTTTAAAATATATGGTAACATTTCTACAAACTATAACATGAAAGCCTTTTTGATAATCATCTACTATCAGGTCATGTTTTTTAAAGGATACCATATCTTTGATTTCATCTTTTATATGATAGCCGCCATTATTTGGCTCAAAAAATCTATCTAGATCTTTTTTATCGATGTTTTTTAGTTCGTTCTCTTTATAGGCACCTAGTCTTGCCTTATTTAATATTCCATCATCTAAGTCTGTAGCCAAGATTTTGTTTTTAAGTCGTATATTGTTTTTGTTTAGTATCATAGCTAATGAGTATGGCTCTGAGCCATTTGAACATGCAGCACTCCAGATATTGATATCTTTGAACTTAGGTATAAGAGTTTTAAGAAGTATTTCTTCAAACTCTTCGAATAAGTTCTTATTTCGATAAAATTCTGTTACATTGATGGTTATATAGTCTAGGAATTTTTTTCTGATGTCTGCATCTGTTTTTATTAATTTGGCATAATCCTTTAAATTATCTGCCCCCGAACTTTTCATTACTGTAGCAATACGTCTTTGAAGCTGTTTTTCCTTATATGCGTCCAAGTCTATTTTAAGCTCATCCCTAACCCAATCATTAAAAAAATTAAAATCCATTTCTATTTTTCACCCTTACCTAATTATAGTTGCAAAAAATCTATCCCTGTCTTTTATAGCTTGATAATCTCCCTGTCCACAGTTCTAATACTAACGTCAAATGTCTCCAAATCAACTATCATGGTCCTACCTTTGTTGCCACCGGTATTACTTCCCAGTATTAGAATACCCATTTCTTTTAGCTTTTGCTCTACTGCCAATATGTTTTTTTGTCCTATACCGCCATTGGCCCCATTATCTGAGAAGTTAAACATACTAGCTCCACCAGCTATTTTGGCAACTAAATTTCTATTTATTTTATTTTTAGATATTTCTTCTACCATCAAAGGCAGGGCCAAGTCTGCAAATTTCTCTGGTTTCATTTCTCTTGTGAAAAAAGTACTGTCTGGTAGCATAATATGACTCAAGCCACCTTTTTTTGTTTTTTTATCATAGATGGCTATTCCTACACATGAGCCTAGTCCTAATGTTATTAGTCTATTAGGGGCTTCTGAGACTTTATAATCCGAAATACCTACTCTTAATTCTTCTACCATCTTCTCAACACCAATCATTCCTTATCAGATATTAAATTTAACTCGTGTTCTTGATTGCCTGTGAATATTTTGTCTATATCAAGAGCTACTATAATATCTCCTTGTGATTTTATAAATCCAATTATGTACTCATTGGATATTTCTACGTCTATTTCAAAGTCTTCGAGTTGAGTAGGTATGAAGTCTCTGATTCCTATTATGTCATCTACAACCAATCCAACTAGTCTTTTATTCCACATAACGACTATTATCTTGGTTTCTATTGTTTGTGTAAACTCCTTGTCGTAAAGCCTTTTTGATAAGTCGATTATAGGTAGTATCCTATCGTTGTATTCAATTACTCCTATAAAATACTCCGATGTATCAGGGAGTTTTTTAGGATCTTGAAACTCGATTATCTTGTCGACTTTAGATACATATAGTGCAAATTTCTGACCATTGTTTATAAAAACTATATATTGTTCTTGTTCCATTTACAAATCCTCCTATAGATATATAATATATATATCGACTATACTTTGAAAATATTTAATATAGAAAAAGATTTCCTTGGGGAAATCTTTTTTTGTTTACGTAAAATGTCCATTATTGTCATTCTAAGCATGACTTCAGCTCTCCCTTAGGGTGATATTTTATCCCCTAATGATTTTTAGCTTCTCTACTTCTTTTACCTTCATTACTATACATAGGGCAAAGTATACCACTATTCCTACTCCTACTGCCAATAATAGCACCAATAGTTCTACTAGTTTGTTTACAATTATCAAGGCTCCTAGTTTGAAGTATACTAAATATACTACAAGCCCCATAATTATAGCTGAAAACAGGGTTTTTCCAAATGTGATTAGTATATCCTTCATACCTATTTGTCCCATTTTCTTTCTTAAATCAATGAATAATAAAACAGTGGTGAATATGGCTGATATACTTGTAGCTAGTGCCAGTCCATTATGATCCATAAATCTTACGAAAAGTAGATTTAATACTACATTAAGCACTACTGCTATGGCACCGTTAATCATAGGTGTCTTTGTATCTTGAAAGGAATAGAATACCTTGTTTAACATCAGCCTTAGGGATGACCCTATCAATCCTACTGAATAATAAAACAAGGCACTGCTGGTCATTGCTGTGGCTGTGGCACTAAAAGCATTTCTCTCAAAGAATATACGAACCACCGGCTCCGCCAATATCATTATTCCTATGGTTGCTGGTACTGTTATTAGTAGTATAATATTTATCCCTTCATTGAATATCTTCTTTACTTGGGAATCATCTCCATGGGAAAAGGCCTGACTTAGCATAGGAAATACGACTGTTGTAATTGCCATTACAAATACAGATATGACCATTTCATTTATCCTATTGGAATAGGTTAGTGCCGAGATACTACCCTCTACTAATTCTGATGCTAGGGTTTTGTCTATAACTGCATTGATTTGTCGTACTGCCGACCCTAATAATACTGGAAGTACCAGCAGCATAGCCTTCCTTAGGTAGGGATCATATAGATTGACATTTAATGAATATCTGTATCCCGAATGTCTAACAGCTGGTATTTGTATCAAAAACTGCGTGGATGATGCTATGACGCTTACTACCATCAACACAGATATATCCGTCCCTTTTGAAAAGAAAAGCAGATATACTAGGAAAACAAAATTATAGGGTATTCCCATGATTGCATGGGGACCAAATATTTGATTGCTTTGTAGATATCCAGACAAAACGTATGTTATTCCTAAAAATATAACTATAGGTATACCTATTCTATTAAGTCTAACTGCTGCATCAAACTGCTCTCCCTCAAATCCCTTTGCCAATACTCTAATAAGGGCTGGGGAAAAAGCAAATGCCAAAATTGCCAATATTATGGTTATCAATACTACTATATTTAAAATATTATTCAGATACTTTCTTTGGGCCTTCCTTCCACCTTTACCTCTGATTTCTGAGAATAATGGAATCAAGGTAGTGTTTAGTGCTGAACCTAAGGTTCCCATTATAATAACAGTAGCTGTCATAGCTACGAAGTATGTATCAGTTTCTACACCAGAACCATATTTTGAAGCAATCATTACTTCCCGTATAAAGCCTAAACCCTTGCTAATAAGTGTAAATACAGCTATCATAGCTGCAGATTGGGCAACATGCTGTTTTTTCGTCATTATATCCCTCTTCTTTTCATACTATTGATTATTCAATTATAGCATATTAGCTAAATGAAATCATAAGATTTTATCGTCTTGGAGCATAGCCGAAGGATCTTATAAAAAAACAAGCCGCGGAAGTAATTACCGCGACTATATCTTAACCTTGTCTTCAATTTTATTGTATCCTTCTAATATAAAATTATATGGAGGATCACCTAATTTGTCTTTTGAAATTTGTATAGTAATTGTTTGATAGGTAATCACCTGTATATAATCCATGTTTGGATCTGGTGATTTTATATCTACAATTATCTTGTAGCCTTCATCGCCCTTTACAATATCATGTATATCCATAGAATAACCTGGAGTTGGGAACTGTTTTGTGATTGTAATTAACACACTATCCTTATCATTGGTTACAACAATCTCTTCCTGATTATCGAAAGATTGAACAACACCTAAAATTTCGAAAGATATATTATTCAACTTTTCCAATACCCCCTTTACTCTTTGTAGAATTATCACTGCTTCTGCCTGGGATAATTCTCTTTCTGGAGAAAACTGGCTTCCTGGATCGCCTTGGATTATTCCAAAATCATTTAACACTCCAAGTAATCTTATGCTACTTGAACTCATTGTAGAAGTATCACTAAATGGAACTACATACTCTTTACTATACTTAAGTCCAAGTTCAGATATAATTTGTCCAAAATAATCAATCATGTCTCTTCTTGAAAAGGCCGCATTTCCTTCTACAGCAGATATTTCATATCCATGACTATTAAGTAATGATGCCGCCGAAAGTCTGAAATCATGTCCAGTTATGACTCCGCTAGGATCAAAAGACTCAAAATTATTCCTAGCTAAATAAGGAAAGTAATAAGCCAAGAAGGATTTATCAATCATTCCATCAGACCAGTGATTATGCAATTTACCCTCCATATCTCCGTATGCAATAGATGAGCTCAAGACCAAAGCAAAAATCAACACCATAATTGAAATCTTCTTCACTTATACCACCCCTTATATTAATCTTATAACAAGTATACCCCTTTTATAACAGATGAATATTACAATTTAGTTACAACCTTGATGTGCTCCGCAGGAAATAGAATAGGGAGTGCCTCTGGTGCAACCTTTATTTACACCCGTAGGGAATAATTTGGGAGTACTCTTTGGGTGCAACCTTGATGTGCTCCGCAGGAAATAGAACTGCGACAAGGGGACTTGAACACGCCCCCTTGTCGCACTATTTTACTTTAATTTTATTTAGTTTGGTATTAATAATACTTGACCTGGGTATATTAGATGTGGGTTCTTCATATTGTTGAAGTCTGCTAGTTCTTGGTAAGTTTTTTCAAACATTTTACCAATCTTCCATAATACATCCCCAGATTTTACAGTATATTTTTTCGCTTCTTTTCCTGCTTCTACTACTGGTACTAATGGTAGTGACTCTATTTCTTTTTCGCCAATTCTACCTTCTACCTTTGGATCTATCTCGCCAGCTGCCTTTATATAGTCAGCAAGAACTTCTGATAGAAGACCATATTCTGCTAATATAGTAGCATCGCCAAACATAGTATATCCATCCCCACCAGCGCCCATAAAGTCATTGGTTACTAATTTGTATTTAGCATCTAAATCTATAGGCTTCTCTCCAACTAATACATCTACAACCTTATTTGCTTCACCACTTGTATCAATTACATAGCTCATTCCTGCAACATGAGGGAATTTTCCTGCTGCTTCAGGATAAGCATCTACACCAAAGTTTAGAGCATCAACTATGGTTTGACCAGTAACTTCAATAACTACAGGATAGTTTGTAAATGGGAATGTAGTCAATATATCCCCAAGAGTAACTTGTCCTTCAGCTATGGAAGCTCTAATTCCTCCACCATTTGTAATTGCTACATCTGCACCACTTACTTCTAGCATAGCATCAGTGATTAAATTACCTAGATTGGATTCACCAGCTCTTACTACTTCTCTTTCGCCAACCAACTCTACCTTGGATGCTCCTACTACTTCGTCTAATATAGCATTGTTTTCAACTTCGATTTTTTCAAGCTCAGCAGCTATTTCTGGATCTAAAGCTACATCTGCTGCAGCTTCATAATCTATTAACTTAGCTGTTTTATTAACTATATTTCCATCTTTTATCTCAACTTCTACTAGACCTATATTCTTAGTCCATTCATTTGCCTGAACTATAAGTGTATCTCCTACTAGCATACCCTCTGCTAATGTACTATGACTATGACCATCTACTAATATATCTATACCTTTTACATTTTTAGCTACATCAATACTAGTTATCTCTGATTCTTCATCAATACCTAGATGAACAAGACCTACAATAATATCAACCTTGTCTTCTAATTCTTTGACCATTTTTTCAGCTGTAGCTACTGGATCCTCAAATTTAATGCCTATAGTATTATTCGGATGGGACTTAACCTTTGTTTCTTCAGTAGATATACCGAAGATACCAACCTTAAATCCTTCAAATTCCTTAATAATATATGGTTCAAGATCTGATCTACCATCTTCCTTAACAATATTTGCTCCTAAAATTGGGAACTCAGCCATCTTGTTTAATTCCACTAATCTATCATAACCATAGTTAAACTCATGGTTACCTGGAGTCATAGCGTCAAATCCCATTGTATTCATTAATCTTACTATTGATTCTCCACCACTTAGTGTAGCCAGTGTAGTACCATGAACTGTATCACCTGCATTTAAAAGCAATACATTTGGATCTTTCTCTTTTAATTCCTTAACAATAGTCTGAAGCTTTTCAAATCCAATTACACTGTCATCTCCCTTAACATGTCCATGAACATCGTTGGTATGGACAATAGTCAGGCTAGTCCCCTCTGTCTCGGCAAACGATACCATAGGTGCTGCGCCTATTACTATACCTAGGACTAAGGCCAAGGATAAAAACAGGCTAAGAACTTTTCTGTTTCTAAAATTCATGTAAACAACCTCCCTATTATTTTATCATTATACAAATACCCATTAACTCCCATAAGCAATCAAAATTTCTATGGGAATTATTTCACAGGCTTTCTATATATACCCACAACGATATTTTTCTAACATACAATTGGGAAGTTTCCATAAGTATTTTTGTTTGTTTCCAAATCACTAGGGTAATAGTAGGATGCAAACAAGAAATGACAAATTTTTATGCTTATTTATACTATCATTATAACTATGATATTTAATTTAAAGGGAGGAATGTCAATGAAGGAGAAAAGCAAACTAACCACGGTAACAGGTGCACCTGTAGCAAACAATCAAGATTCTATGACATCTGGTTTAAGAGGACCGATGATGCTTCAGGATGTGTGGTTTTTAGAAAAACTTGCACATTTTGACAGAGAGGTAATTCCTGAAAGAAGGATGCACGCCAAGGGTTCTGGAGCATTTGGCAAGTTTACAGTAACACATGATATCACTAAATATACTAGAGCTAATATATTTTCAGAAATAGGCAAGGAAACTGAGATGTTTGTACGTTTTTCAACAGTAGCTGGAGAGCGTGGGGCAGCTGATGCAGAAAGAGATATTAGAGGATTTGCAATGAAATTCTACACAGAAGAAGGAAACTGGGACCTAGTAGGTAACAATACACCTGTATTCTTCTTTAGGGATCCATTGAAATTCCCAGACCTAAACCATGCAGTAAAGCGTGATCCTCGTACAAATATGAGAAACGCTACAAACAATTGGGACTTCTGGTCATCATTGCCTGAAGCACTACACCAAGTAACTATAACCATGAGTGATAGGGGTATTCCACTATCATACAGACATATGCACGGTTTCTCATCCCATGCATACAGCTTTATAAACGCACAAAATGAGAGACACTGGGTGAAGTTCCATTTCCATACTCATCAAGGGATTAAAAACTTAAGTGATGAAGAAGCAGCAGAACTCGTGGGTAACGATAGGGAAAGTCACCAAAGAGACCTATATGAAGCGATAGAAAAAGGCGACTATCCTAAGTGGACTATGTTTGTCCAAGTGATGACTGAAGAACAAGCTAATCAAATGCCATACAACCCATTTGACCTAACAAAAGTATGGTACAAAGGCGACTTCCCACTAATCGAAGTAGGGGAATTCGAACTAAATAGAAATCCTGACAACTACTTCCAAGATGTAGAGCAAGCAGCATTTAGCCCAGCAAGTGTTGTACCTGGCATAAGCTTCTCACCAGATAGAATGCTACAAGGCAGACTATTCTCCTATGGCGATGCTCAAAGATACAGACTGGGTGTAAACCATCACCAAATCCCAGTAAATAGTCCTAAAGCAGCTAAATATGTAAATAGTTATCATAGGGATGGACAAATGAGAGTAGACGGAAACCAAGGCTCTAAAATACATTATGAACCAAATAGTTTTGGCCAATGGACAGAACAAGCAGAATTCGCTGATCCAGCACTAGCTGCCCATGGAGATATAATGAGATATGATTTCAGAGTAGATGATGCCGATTACTATACTCAACCTGGAAAACTATTTAGGCTGATGTCAGCAGAACAACAAGAGGTATTATTCGAAAATACAGCAAGAAATATGAATGGGGTACCTGAATTCATAAAGCTAAGACATATAGAAAACTGCGGAAAAGCAGACCCTGAATATGGAGCAGGAGTAGCAAAAGCAATGGGTATAGAATGGCAAACAGCAACTGAATAGGATTTAGGGACAGAGGGTCAGGGCTACTGTCCCAAATGGGACAGGGGCCCTGACCCTCTGTCCCTATTTGCTGCTGGATATGGCCTTTGATAGCTCTGTGATACTATTGGAGAGCTGATTTAGCTTGGCTTCTATTCTTACTAGTAAATATACTGAGACAGCAATAGGAAAGCCTAAATTAGCAATACCTGAATAGATTTCTTCCACCCTTCTCACCTCTTTCCTTCATTATATAGTGATAATCCTTCCTTGATAATCATATAGATTTTTTCTGGGGATTTTACCATTGACCAAAAACTTCAGTTCTGATATTATATATATATAAGATGATAGAACATACGTTTAAAACCAAAAGGAGGTCATGGAAATGGAGAGAACTATAGAAAAGGGTATAGAGGCAGTACTACCTATATACTTAAAAGACAGGGGAAATTGTACAGTAATATATACTAGAGAAGATGAAGTTATACTAGAAAAAACAATCAAAACTACAATATCAAATTTATGTAAATACTATCATCTAGATCTAAGGGCATCAAATGAAACCTACGGAAAGCTTTTATCAATTAAAAAATATCCACCTATCCCATTTACACATAATCAAATATTTGTACCAATAAAAACAAGAATACCCATAGCCAAACACGATGGAGCCTATGGCTATGTAAATATTAAAGCAATAAAGAAGGTCTCTCAAACAAAATCAAGGGATAATTCATTGCTATATCTTAGTAATAATAGGGCCATAGAAGTATATAGTAAGGAATCTACTATTCATAAGAATATAAGCAAGGGCCAGGTAGTGAAGAAAATATTAGCAAATGAAAGTCCACCTATGCTCCACGAGGAAGAAAATCTTTATCTGGCTGAGAACAAGGTAGCTACAAAAAAAGATATAGCTATGGTATATAAAGAGATTATGAGTCTAAAAAGCATATTATAAAGTGGAATAAAACTAAATCGCCCAAATATAAATGGAATAAGAAAGAATATAGCCCATATTCGACCTTATTCCATTTTTTAAATTTGATATCTAATAATGTATATTAATCTTACCTAGGAATATGGAAGGGCCCTTCCCATGGAGGAAGAAAAATGTACAAGGAATTAAATGATTTACTAGCAAAGGCAAAGAATGGTGATGTAAGCAGTGGGGAAGAAATAGTAGAAAGAGTCCAAGGTCTAATATTTAACAGTATTCAAAGATACTATAATGATAGGAATGAGTACGAAGACCTGATCCAAGAAGGTAATCTAGTAGTACTACAGGCTATAGTGGATTTTGATGAAAGTAGGGGTGTATATTTTTTAGGATACTTAAAGACTATGCTAAAGTACACTTATTTGAATAAGCATAAGAACAAACGCCATCTATCCCTTAATGTAGCTGTAGGAGATGATGCAGAAAGCCAGTGGATAGATATGCTAGAGTCAGATGATGATAGCATCCTAGACCAGCTTCTAATAATAGAAGAAGCATCCGAGCTAAAAGATGCCCTAGAAAAACTAACAGATAGGCAAAGAGAAGTAGTCATAGCCTATTATCTGGAAAGACTATCTATCAATGATATATCCAAAAGGCTAGGGATTACCTATAGAACAGTAGTCAATACCAAGACTAGGGCCTTGGAAAAATTGAAGGATTCACTTACTACTGAGAGTATAAGTTAGTAAAAAACCAATAATGGAATAAATAATTCCCAAAACCATCCCAAGGCCTAACTCAAGCCTTGGGATTATGGCAATCATGGAGCCTAGCACAAATCCTAATATGGAGTAATAGGTCAATCCATATGCTTTTTCAAGTAGATAATTAATTATCTTTGCAAATAATAATATACTAAGACCAAATCCCATGGCCACTGGAATAATTACCATAAGGTCCAAGCTTACAAGTGCATCCAAAAGGGTTTCGTAAGCCCCTATAAACATTAGAATAAATGATGAACTTACTCCTGGTACTATGGTTCCAAACCCAACTACCACCCCATAGATAATAAGAGCTAATAGGCTGGGAGAGCTTTCTGGTATTACATCTATTACACTCTTCTCCAATATAGTAAAAATAAGGGTAATACTAAAGGCAATTATACAGGGTATAAGATATGATTTCTTGAAACCATTTTTGTTTGCGTCCTTAACTACAGAAGGGATTGTCCCAAGCATGAGGCCAATAAACAAGAACCTCACACCAGTTTCATGGTTTTCAAACAAATATTTCATAACTCTACTGAAGGCCAAAACACCAAAAACTATGCCCATACCTAAAGGAAAGAGCATTCTAACTTTACTTAAAAAATTATGGAATATATTGGCTATAGCATTGGTCAATCTACTATAAACTCCAAGGATTACCGCAAAAGTACCCCCACTTATACCTGGAGCCACAGCAGCTATGCCTATGATTATTCCCTTTAAAAAATCAGATAAAAACTTCAAAACTATCAACTCACAATCACATCTAATTATCACTATAAAAAATTCTACCATTTTAATTGGGTATTTACAAATTTACTTTTAAGATAAAAACAAGACCCCCAAAATATTTGGGGGCCTTAAGGCATTTTTAATAACCATCAATTTGATCCATTAACCAATAGAGACCTAAATCTATTGTATTTGCAATTTCGTATAATTCATATTCTCCCATTTCTAGGATTTGAAGTTTTTCAACATTTCCTAGGTTTGAAATATCTTTTGCCCCTTTCTCCCATCCTAATCTAAGACCACCTTGGATATTAAATCCATCCCCATAATAGTCGTCTACTTTTAGAGAAATATCATGTAGATTATAGTCAACATTCTTCGCAGATGATGTAAAATCTCCTCTTGTATCTAATTTTAAATTGGTGCCATCTGCTTCTAAAGCTAAGTTATACTTGAAATTATCCCTAGTTTTAGATAAATCAATTTCTACTGTAGTGCCTAGGTCTATATATTGATATCCATCATATATGGCAAGCCTTGTCTCATCAGTGAATTGATTTTTGCTTCCAGTATGGTTGCCTTTAGAGCTTAATTCTATTTTGGCCTCTTCATTTTCTCCTAGGATAAGCCTAAAGTTAAAATTATCTATTGGGTTTTTGTCTCCAAAAAACTCCAGGCCAATCAGCAGGCTTTCATCTCTATAGTCAAAATCAGGGGTTATGATTAGATCAGCTTTCACTAGGCCACCCTTGTCTGTATAGACATCTATTAGCACCCTATCTACTTGGAAGTATTCTTCTATCTCTGAACTAATCTCATTTAAGGATTCATCAAATTCTTGTACAAGATAGTCTTGATTGGCAGACCTTAAGGTGTCTTTCCAATATACCACCCTATTATCATTTCTTATAACATCTATTAATTCCAAGACTCCATTTTTTATATCATTTTCATTTAATATTACTGTGGTCTTGTTACTTTTTCTACCGCTGCCCCCAATATATAGTTCCTGCTTTCCATTTTTCTCATAGATAGCATTCTTTGTTAGGCTCTTAAATACTCTTAAATAAGCTGCTTTTGTAGTATCATCCATTAAAATAGCAGTACTATCCCCTATTAGGTTAGAAAATGAAATATCCAGAGACTCATCCGCCCTTGTATAGCTTTGCATACCCAAATATGAATTATTCCATTGTCTACCTAAATCTTTTGACGGAATAGAAAATGCGTCATAGTATATATCAGGGATATGTAATAATAATTCATTATCGTCTAATCTGGCATTTAAAGATATTAAATCCCTTCCTCCAAGTACAGATTCACCATTTAAATGAAGCACTTTTTTGTTTCTATCCATAGAAGTTGTAAGGTCTATTTCCATTCCATTAAAAGAATATAGGCCACCAAAGCCACCTATATTATCTATAGATAGGCCAATGTGGTTTGTATAACTTCCATTTGGCTCCATATCTCCCACTAGGATAGACGACATCTTGTCCAAATCCTTAGATACTGATTTATATGTTTTATTAATTGCAAGCAAAACATATTTTTCTGGAGACACAGCATAGACTAAGATATCCTTGGTTAAAAACCCTAGGACAAGTACCCCTATCAAGGCAATGACTATGACACCCAATTTTTGCCCTGGCAGC
>CAYOFC010000024.1:13528-16202 GCA_964403265.1 uncultured Tissierella sp.
TTACCAGCTTTAATTTGTGTTTTAAAATCCTTCCAGTTATTATCGTATCTTTCAGCTATCAATTCATCAACATTAACTCTTATACCTAAATCTGAATAATCAAGCTGTCCAGAATTATAAAAATTAGATTTTCCTGACCCATTAACACCTGCTATTACCGTATAATTCATTGATATCTCTCATTGGCTATGGCCTTCCATTGCCTAATAGCACTTTCTTTTTCATATTGTTTCATGACCAATCTTTTTTTGTTTTCAGGTAAATTCTTCACATATTTGCCTATTGAATGATCTCTAAGTTTCTCAATTTCATTAATTTCTTTTTTAGTTAAATATAAATTTTCCAATTTACATTCTCCTTTCGCTCATAGTATATCTCATAATTATATTATACCATGAAATTAATTATTATAACATTCATTATATATTGATGAAAATGGCAAAAAAGAGATAAAGCCTAGGCCTTATCTCCCAATGAATCTATAACTAAATTATCTACTAACTCCAAAATCTCTTCTGGCTTACTCACTATATAGCTAGCACCATATTTACTTAATTCTTCATAATCCCTAAATCCCCATAGTACCCCCACGCTATCCATACCAGCATTATTGGCAGTCTCTATATCAGTTTTAGTATCCCCTATATACAAGATCTCATCCAGTCTTAGACCCATATCTCTCCATATTTCCAGGGCTGTATATGCATTAGGTTTCTTAGGTAAGCCTTCTCTTTCACCATAAACCCTAACAAATGGAATTCTACTAAAAAACTTGTCAGTTAATATATTGGTGTAATCATTTCTTTTATTAGAATTTACAGCTAGTACTATGCCCTTAGCTACAAGCTCATCTAATAGATAGTCTATCCCATCATAGGGCTTGGTTTTATTAAGATATTTTTTATCATAGCTTTCAGCAAATAGCTCTATTGTTTTGGATATGGTTCCTTCATCTATACCATCTGGTAGACAATTTATAGACAAACCCCTAAATCCACCACCTACCATTATCTTATATTGGTCCATATTATAAGTGGGATAGCCCAATATCTCCAAAACTTCATTCATACTATCTCCCAAATCTTCAATAGTATCTAAAAGAGTTCCATCTAAATCAAATATTATTCCCTTGTATTTTCTCATTTATATCACCTCTATATGATAAAGGCTACCATATAAAATACTAGCCTTCAAGATTAAATTACTTGTCTATATACCAATACTACCATCTAACTCTTGCCCTTGATAATATCATAGGCTATTGATATTTATTAAGGGGGTGCTTGCACCAGTTACACCCATGTACAATTTCTTTAAATATCCAGATCTAGGTGCAAGCAATAAGTTCCACGCCATAGCACCAATAAATGGTGGGAACATGTATGGGATAGTAATTCACAAGTCGATTTCCTATATCAACTGTCTACGTAAGCGTTCTTTTTCAGCTTCTTCATCATCCATAGGATACCACATTGGTTCTACTAATTGGATACTACACTGTTCCCCTTCATTAAAGGAGATACGGTGCGGGGTTTGTACTTTTAACTTTTGATTTCCTACTGGAATCATATATTCAAGTCGATCCGGTAGGAAGGTTCTTTTTTCTACATATGTTTGATAACCCTCACCTTGTGTCAATTCAATAGAATTTGGTCTAGTTGCAACAATCATTTTTTCCTGGGCATCCTTTGGTGGTGTCAATCCTAAAGGATGCTCCATATCTCCTTCTGGATACACCTTACCATCCTTAATCACAACTTTAATGAAGGTACTTTCCCCTAGGAAACTATGGACAAATCGGTTGATTGGCTTATTGTATAGTTCCTCCGGTGTACCAATCTGCATAATTTTTCCCATATCACATACCATCATACGGTCAGAAATAGCCATTGCTTCTGACTGGTCGTGGGTAACAAAAATGATGGTGAAATTAAATTTCCTTTGCAGCTCTTTAATCTCATATCGCATTGTCTCTCTCAGTTGAGGGTCAAGATTGGATAAGGGTTCATCCAAAAGCATAACCTTAGGTTGAGTAACTATAGCACGAGCCAAAGCAATCCTTTGCTGCTGCCCACCAGACAAATCTGATGGGTATACTTTTTCCAAACCCTCAAGGCTGGTATGACGTAGTGCATCTTTAACCTTATTGTGTAATTCTGTTTTATTCATTTTGTTCAGTCGTAAGGGGAAGGCAACATTTTCATAGACATTCATGTGCGGCCATACTGCGAATGCCTGAAATACCATTCCTAGACCCCTATCTTCAGGCGGAACATATAAATTTTTACTTTTAATAGATACTGGACGTCCGCATAGTTCAATTTCTCCCTCACTCAAATCCTCAAATCCAGCAATCATTCTTAAAGTCGTTGACTTTCCGCATCCTGACGGCCCTAAAAAGGAAAAGCATTCTCCTTCACGAACCGTGAAGTTAAAATCATCAACTGCAATAATATCACCTAATGTTTTTGTTTTAAAAGCTTTTGTTACATTACGTAGTACAATCTGATCCATATCTAAACTCCTTTCCTATCCTTGAGAATCTGTTTAACGACTGTATCACAAATTATAATAAGTACAATCGCCACCGAACCTAAAGCTGCTGCTTGTGGCATCATTCCTGCATCACGTAGTGAGTAAATCTGAACACCTAGTGTACGAGTATATGGACCAT
>CAYOFC010000025.1:0-15091 GCA_964403265.1 uncultured Tissierella sp.
TTTTCTTCAATATCCTTAACCATAAGTCCTATTTCATCCATATGAGCTGCTAACATTATTTTTGTATTATGTCCTGATGAACTCCCTTTCTTAAGAGCTATGATATTTCCCAACTTATCAACGGTAACTTCATCAGCATACTCTTGAAAATGTGAGATAATCATTTCATTAAGTGTAAACTCAAAACCAGATATACCATTGTGGTTAGATAATGACTTTAGAAATTCTAAATTTGACAAAATATTTCAATCCCCCTTGTCCAAGATTTTAATTCTATATAAAATTAAAGTACTAAAGTTATTATACAATAACCATAGTACTTCATTTTACTTATTTACTATTGATAATGTCTCCTATAGTAGGTTCGCTATTATCGTTAACCATTGTATCTTCTATAGCTTCTTCTTTATTTTCCTCTTTATTTTCTTCTTGTGGTTCGTTTTCTTCATTGACTTCTTTGATACTCAAGCTAATCTTTCTATCATCATTATTAATGTCAATAACTTTTACTTCTACGCTTTGACCCACAGTTAAGGCATCTGATGGTTTAGCTACATGCTCTTTTGAGATTTGGGAAACATGAAGCAATCCATCAACACCGCTTTCAAGTCTTACAAAGGCACCAAAATCAAGAAGATTAACAATTTTACCTTCTACAACATCGCCAATACTTACAGTGCTTGTAAATGCTACCCATGGCTCTGCAATAGTCTGTTTTAAACCAAGTGAAATTCTATTCTTTTCCTTGTCAAAGGATAGAATTTGTACCTCAACCTTATCTCCTGCTTTTACTACCTCAGATGGATGTTTTACTCTGTGCCATGACAAATCAGATATATGGATTAATCCATCAACTCCACCTAAATCAACAAATGCTCCAAAATCAGTTAACCTCTGAACAGTTCCCTCTAGAATCTTATTCTCTTCTAAACTTGCCCATACAATATCTTTTTTACCTTTTAGCTCTACTCTTTCAATTTCTTTTCTTGAAAGAACTAATCTTCTTTTTTCTTTATCGAAATCTATTATTTCAGTTTCTAAAGTTTGGCCTATAAAAGTCTCTAAATCTGATACAAATTTAGCTGAAACATGAGATGCTGGTATAAAACCATTAACTCCTTTTACTATAGCAATTAGGCCACCTTTAACAACTTTTTCAACTTTTGCTTCTACTAACTCTTTATTATTAAAGCTTTCCTCTAACTCATCCCAGCTTTTGATGTCTTGTACCCTTTTAGCTGATAGCACTACGTTTCCTTCACCATCATCATTTTTAACTACATATACATAGATTTCATCGCCTTCTTTATAAAGGTCTTTTGGGTTTACATTAGGATCGTTAGATAACTCATCCCTAGTAATAATTCCGTCAGATTTATAATTAATATTAACCATGACTTCGTTGTTTGTTACAAATATTATTTCTCCCTTAATAACATCTCCACGATGGATTCTTGTAAATGTACTTTCTATTGCCTCCATCATTTCGTTGTTGATTTCATTATTATTAATATTGTCCATTGCTTCAACAGCCTCCTTAATTATCCAATCAGGTGTAGATGCACCTGCTGTTACTCCTATTGTATTAAATTTTGCTAGTTCTTGTAAAGATAAATCTTTTATTGATTCAATATGATATATATTATTACAATATATTTTACTAATTTCAACCAACTTCTTTGTGTTAGAACTTGTATAACCCCCAATAACTACCATGGCATCTACTATTTGAGCAACCTCTTTTGTAGCCCCCTGGCGATTATTAGTTGCCTTACAAATTGTATTAAATACTTCAACTAATTTCCCTTTTGCCTTAATGGCTTCAGATAAAGTATCAAACTTTTCTTTTGTATTAGTAGTTTGCGATACTACACATATTTTATCCATATAAGGCAAGTTATTGACATCTTCAATGGTGTTCACAATATAAACATTAGCTTGAGAATAACCACTGATTCCTACTACTTCAGGATGCTTATTATCTCCAATAATAATTATATCGTACCCCTTTGTACTGTAATCTTCAACCCTTTTATGTACCGCTTTTACATATGGACATGTTGAATCAATAACCTCTAACCCTTTTGATACCATTTCCTCTTGATTAGATTTAGGTACCCCATGTGATCGTATAATAATTTTTCCACTTTCTAGTAAATTATAATCATTTAATGTAGTTAAACCCTTACTTTCAAGATTACTCACTGCTTGAGGATTGTGTATCAATGGTCCATAAGAGTATAGTTTGCTTTCGCCCATATCGAGTTCTGAGATTGCCATATCTACTGCTCTCTTTACACCAAAACAAAACCCTGAATGATCTGCAATAATTATTTTCATCAATCTTCTCCCATACTTTTTAAATCATATATTTTGCGAAGAATATCTTTGCTTAAATTTAGATAATCATCTGTACTTGGCCTTCCATCAATCATTTCACTCAAATCTATAGGTTGGCCAATATAAAAATTCACCTTACTAAATATCTTATAATTGCTTTCTATATACAATGGCAATATCGGTGATTTTGATTTGTAGCCTAATAAAGCCACACCAGATTTTGCATTGTTTAAATCCATAGATTTAACCCTAGTCCCTTCTGGAAACAAACCTAAAGTATCTTCTGCCTTAAGTACCTTTAAAGCATTTTTTATGGCCCCTACATCACTACCATCTCTATCTACTGGAAAAACAGTCAAACCACTTAAAAAACTTGCAAGAATTTTATTTTTAAATAGCTCTTTTTTACCCATCCATGATATCTGCCTAGGAAAAACTATTGAGATAAATATAGGGTCCCAGTTACTTGCATGATTGGAACAGATTATTAGTCTTCCATCTAAGGGGATATTTTCTATACCGTAGACTTTAAATCTATAAAACAAAGTCAGAATAATCTTAGCTATTGTCTTAACAATACTATATAACATTCTAGTTACCTCCAGTGACAATAGAAATTATATAATTTACTGATTCATCTATTGATCTATTAGTTGTATCTAACAGATATGAGTCTTTTGATTGTCTAAGAGGTCCAATTTCACGATTACTATCAATTTCATCCCTTTTTATGATTTCAGCAACTATACCGTCTAAGCTAATGAGTTTTTCTCCTCTGTCTAATAGTTCTTTATATCTTCTATTTGCCCTTTCAGCTACAGATGCTGTAACAAAGAATTTATAATCAGCATTTGGTAAAACTACTGTACCAATATCCCTACCATCCATTATTATGCTTTTTGTTTTACCCATAGACTGTTGAAGCTTGACCAATTGATCTCTAACTTCTTTTATCTTAGCTATATATGATACATTTTTACTTACTATATTTTCTCTAATTTCATTATTAACAACTAGGCCATCTAAATAGATACTATTATCAATAAAATCAATTTCGGTAGTATTAAGTAAATCGATAACATTCTCAATATCTAAGGGATTAATGTTATTTTTTAAGACCTTGTATGTGATTGCCCTATACATGGCACCTGTATCTATATATTCGATAGCTAATCTTTGTGATACTTTTTTAGCAATTGTACTTTTTCCAGAAGCAGATGGGCCGTCAATTGCAATTGAATAATTCCTATTATTCATTCAATTCCCCCTAATAAAATAATAATCACCACAAAGTGGTGCTACTTCCATGAAATACTCCCTTAATAATTATATATTAAAAATCAATACTATACAAGTAATTTCAATCATTGAATAGTCATTAAAATTATATCCTATATACTCATACCTGCCAAATAACCAGTAGAATATGCAATTTGCAAATTAAAGCCACCTGTCAAAGCATCTACATCAATTATTTCACCCGCAAAATATAGTCCTGGGACAATCTTTGATTCTAAAGTAGAGGGATTTAGTTCCTTTGTTGCTATACCTCCAGAAGTAATAATAGCTTCTTCGATAGGTCTAAAAGACTTGAATCTTAAGGGAAAGTTTTTTATTATATTGATTAAATTATGCCTTTCTTCTTTAGTTATTTGGTTAACTATTTGTTCAGGGTCTATACCAGATAGTTCAATAACCCATGGGATTATCTTTTGAGGTAGTAAATCGTCTAAAGAGTTTTTAATCTGTTTATTCTTATATAATTCAAAATCCCTTAAAATTCTTTCGTCTAGTTTTTTAAAATCTAAAGCTGGTTTAAAATCTATTTTAAAAACAATATTATTATTTTGAAATTTATTAATATAATTACTAGTAGTTAAAACTATTGGCCCTGATATTCCATAGTGAGTAAATATCATCTCTCCGAATTCCTGGTGAATCATCTTTTCATCTTTAAAGGTCTTTAAATTTACATTTTTCAACGATAATCCTTGTAGGTCTTTTATCCATTCACAATCTACAACAATAGGTACCAAGGCTGGTTTTAAAGGTATAATACTATGCCCTAACTTTTTTGCAAAATTATATCCATCTCCAGTTGAACCAGTTGCAGGATAAGACTTGCCACCCGTTGCTATTATAACCCCATCAAACTTTATAGACTCTTCGTTTACTTTTACATAAAAATAATTGTCATTATAGTAGATACTCTTTACATCAGAGTTTAATTTAAGCTTTACTCCACTATCATCCATAAATCTTTCCAAGACTTTAATTACATCGCTTGATTTGTCGCTAAGGGGGAATATTCTATTGCCCCTTTCAACCTTGGTTTCTAAACCATATCTTTTTAATAAAGAAATTATATCTTCGTTAGTAAAAGAGTATAGACTACTATATAAAAAGTTTTTATTAGTGATGATATTATCGAAGAACTCATCTATAGGAGCCCCATTGCTTATATTGCATCTTCCTTTGCCAGTTATAAACAGCTTTCTACCAAGCCTTCCGTTTTTCTCTAATAAGGTAACATCCAAGCCTCTGGATGCAGCAATAGAAGAAGCAATCATACCAGCAGGACCTGCACCTATAACACATATTTTTTTACTCATATAATCCCTCATTTATGTACTTTATTTTAATTGTAAGTTCATTATCATTTATGATAAGATCTTTTATGACCATATTTCAAACAATTAGTTTTCGTTGTTATTATATATATCATATTTTTCCCATATATCTTCCAAAATCGTAAAATAATTATTTAAATCATGTTTCTTTTCATTTCCGATAGAAATGATAAATGAATTTATTAGACTCATAGGGGCAACTAAAGAATCAACAAATGATAGCATGTCACTTATGGCGATTAATGTAATATCAGCTACATTTGCAGCAGGTGAAATCATACTATCTGTTAGTGTTATGATAGGAGTATTTCTTTCCTTTGCAAAACTTAATACTTCCATCATCCTCTTAGAATATCTAGGATAAGTGATTACCACAATTACATCTTCTTGAGTTATTCTTAAAAGTCGTTCAAAAATATCATTTGATTCCGAATTAATGACATGAACATCATCTAATATAAAATTTAAATAAAAGCCTAAATATCCCGCTAAAAAAGATGAACTTCTTAGGCCTACAATATATTTCTTCTTGGCATTAAGAACTAGGTCAACCGCTTTATCAAAAGACCCTTGATCAATTTCACTAATGGTCTTCTTAATATTATCCATATCACGTTCCATAATCTTTGCTAAGGCAGTGTTATTATTTGGATACTTATTCTCAGCTATACTAAGCCTTTGTATTGTTGTTAACTTATTCTTAATCAATTCTTGAAGATCACTTTGTAATTCCCTATAGCCTTCATAGCCCAATCTATTTGCAAATCTTACTACTGTAGATTCACTTACATTAATTGACTCACCTAAAGTAGCAGCTGTCATGAAAGCAGCTTTATCATAATTTTCCAATATAAAGTTAGCTATTAATTTTTGTCCCTTACTTAGTTTTGAAAATTCACTTTTGATTTTTTTTATTAAATCTGGATTCTTTTCCATTCATGATCCCCCATTTAGTTTATTAAGGTGATAGTTCACGTATAATCTTTATATTATCAAATAGTTTATAAATCTGCAATACAATCTTAATTATATACAAACACCTTATAACTTGATTATAAGGTGTTTGTATATTAAGAAATATTAGCCTTCTCTACAATATAAAGAAGGGGTGGGAAATTCTGTTGATTTATAAATTCATTCTTTAGAACATTATATTCCTTTTGATTTAAACTAATTAACATTTGTTCTAATGCTTCTTTTTCTTCTAAGCCACCAGGATGTCCTATATAAGATGTAATAATTAGAATCCCATTTTTCTTAAGTAAATCAAGTGCTTTAGAAACACTAATAACAGTGCTGCTTGCATCAGTCTTAAGATTCTTGTCTCCTTTTGGTAGATATCCTAGATTATATATAGCTAAATTCAAAGGTTCGTCAATATATTTATCAATATTTATATGATTATCATTAATCAAAATTACGTTCTCTAATTGATTATTTTTAGTAAGTAATTTTTTTGTATTCTTAATTGCCATATCCTGTATATCGAATCCATATACCTTCCCTTTACTACCAACCAATCTGGCTAGATCTAATGTATCATTACCATTCCCAACCGTAGCATCTAGTACTACATCTCCGTCCCTAATATGGGCCTTAAACATATCCCTAGATATAGATATTGTATTAATTATTTTTTGAAACTTCAATTATATCCCCCACTATAAATTTTTTAAATAGTCTATTTCTTCTTGGTCTAAATATCTCCAATTTCCTATTTCTAAGCCACCAATTATAATTTCTCCTATAGATACACGTTTCAATTTCTTTACTGGATGATTTATGGCTTCACACATCTTTTTAACTTGTCTATTCCTTCCTTCAAAGATCTCTATATCCAATATGGAATCATCTTCATACCTTTTAGCTATTTTAACAGATGCTTTAGCCGTTTTCCTACCATCTATTTTTATGCCATTCCTAAAATTTTCTAACTCCATTCTGTTTGGAACACCCTCAACAACTGCTATATATCTTTTAAGAACCTTGTTACTAGGATGTGTTAATTTTTGAGTTAAATCACCATCATTGGTAAGTATTATTAACCCTGAAGTATCAATGTCTAATCTACCGACTGGATAAATTCTTTCATTGACACCTTCAATTAAATCTGTGACAATATTCCTATTTTTCTCATCCTTCAAAGTAGTTACATATCCAACTGGCTTATTGAGCATTATATAAACTTTATTTGATTCCAATCTTATTATTTTATTATCTACTTTAACAACATCTTTTTTGGGGTCAATAACAAGCCCTGGTTCCACAATTATTTTACCATTTACCTGAACTAATCCCTCACTTATCAGTTCTTCCGACTTTCGCCTTGAAGCAACTCCACACTTAGCCATATATTTTTGTAATCTCATTTTAATCCCCCTCAAATTTAACTCACATTACTATTTTACCTGTACTTATTGAAATTGTAAATCAAAAGAACTACCAATATCTATATCAAAATCATTTATCATTGTATATATACTAATGTGCTGCCACTAACTACTTGGTTTTAGGAAATCAATCAATCTATCTATTATAGATTTTTCTTTTATATCATTCTGTGACACTAAATTATCTTTTTTTATCAATACCCCATCTAAATAAGTGTTAATAGAACCTAATATATCACCTTTTTTTATTGGCAATTTAATATCATCCATTGTCACCACATTAACTTTCACCAAACTTACTTCTTCAGCCTTAAGGGGATATATCAAATCACTTTCTGACACCAAATTCAACCAAGTACTTTCATCATCTATTTGAACTTTCTTCATAAGATGATTCTTACTATATATTGTATAAGGTTTGTAATTATCAAAACCATAGTCCATTATTTTATAATTATCATTAAACCAGTTAGGTGCCTGTAAGCTAACAGCAATTAATCTCATCCCATCTCGCATGGCACTTGACACTAGACATCTACCAGCAGCCATTGTATACCCTATTTTTACACCATCACCACCTGGATATTCCCAAAGGGTTTTGTTTTTATTTACAAAATATCCATTTGCATCCCTATTGGCATTATGGGACTTGGTGCTTACTATATCCCTAAACAAATCATATTTGAAGGCCTCTCTGGTTATTAATGCTAAATCATAAGCAGTAGAGTAATGGTCATTGTGGCTTAAGCCATGTGGATTAGTAAAGTTTGTATTTAAAGCACCAAGTGATATTGCTTTCTCATTCATTAATTTTATAAACTGCTCTTCATCCTCGGATATATAATTTGCTATTGCCACAGCCGAATCATTGCCAGACCTTAGCATCAAACCATAAAGTAAGTCTTCCATAGATATAACTTCTTCGTTTTTTAGATAGATACTTGATCCTTCTATATTAATAGATTTTTCATCTATTTTTACTTCATCTTTTTGATTGCAATTTTCTAAGGCAATTAATGCAGTCATAATCTTTGTAGTACTTGCCATCGCCATCTTCTTATGAGCATTCTTCTCTAAAATTACTCTCCCACTTATTTCATCAATTAATACATAACTTGTTGCACTTAAGTCCAGAGCATCAGCATAAGTTACATTGTGGCAGATAAGCAAAGCAAATGCAATAAATAAGGTTATAATCTTTTTAATCAAATTAATACCTCCTATATTTATAACTTATATATTATCTTGCCAAAAAACAAGAAAAATAATACAGCAGTATTATTCTTCCTCTATTTCAAATTCTTCATCAATTCTTTCTACCATTTCCTCCAAATCAGGTAAATCATCTAGGGATTCCAGTGAAAACAGCCTTAAAAATTCATTAGTAGTGCCATATATAATCGGTCTTCCAATTCTATCTAATCTACCTAGTTCCTTTACTAAATTTTTTTCTGTTAAAGTTTCAATAGAACGATCACTTTTTACACCCCTAATATTATCGATTTCTGATTTGATAATAGGTTGTCTATAAGCAATTATGGATAGTGTTTCCATAGCAGCATTGGACAAGCTTCTATTCGGCTTAGTATGATTCAATTTTTTTATCCACTGAAAATGTTCAGGCCTAGTACTTAATTGATAAGTAGAGTTAGCCTTAATAACCCTCAGTCCTCTTCTATTAAAATCAAAATCATCTATTATCTCGTCCATTAGCCTAGTAACTTCCTCTTTACTTAATTCAAGTATATTAGACATGTCATCAACTGTCAAAGGATCCCCCCATACAAATAATAAACTTTCAATTATAGATTTTATTTCTCTAATATCCATCAACTAATTCGCCCCTATGTCATTTTTAATAATAATCAAGTCTGAGAAAGCTTCATCTTGCTTGACAAATATATTTCTAAATCTCATCAACTCAAGCAAGGATAAGAAATATGCAACTATCTCATTTCTTGTTGAACTATCATTTAATAATTGACTGAACTTTATTTTATCATTAACTAGAAGTCTTTCCAAAATATCTTGAGTGCAGTCTTTAATGGTATATTCATCCCTTCTAATTTCCTCTATGCTTAAGATTTCTGTTCTCAATCCACGCCTATCTAACATTTTGCTCAGGGTTTTTAATAGGGAATCAATATCAAAAGGTCCAATCTCAATCTCTTCATCTACAAATTGAGTTAAATCTTCTTGTGGCTTTATGAAAGATTTAATACCCAAGTCTTCATAAATTCGTAACTCACTTGCTGCCTCTTTGTATTTTTTATATGCAAGTAAGCGTCTCACCAGCTCATCTCTTGGATCCTCATCTTCCTCTTCATCTCCCTCCTCGCTTTTTATTGCTTTTGGAAGTAAAAGTTTTGACTTAATCTGCAATAAAGTAGCAGCCATAACTAAAAACTCACTGGTTATTTCTAAATCGAATTTCTCCATCCCATCAATGTAATCTAAGTATTGCTCTGTAATTATATTAATAGGTATATCATATATATCTATTTTCGATTTTTCTATTAAATTAAGTAGAAGGTCTAATGGACCTTCATAAGAATCTAAAATTATTTTATATTCCATTTCATACCCCTAAACTAAATCAATATTCTCATCAAAATGTTTATAACCACATTAATAAAAGGACTTAGAATTTTATCAATCATGTCTGTAAATATAAGCACTATCAATATCAAATAAAAGTACCTTTCATATTTATAAAAATAATATTCAACCTTCTTGGGAAGTAAGCTAGCCACAATTTTCGAGCCATCTAATGGCGGAAATGGCAAGAGATTAAATACGCCCAACATAATATTATACCATAGAGTTATTAATAACATTTCAAAAACTAAATTACTAGTAATAACATTTAATTTCATAACAAATACAATTGTGACAGCAATAATAAAATTAGCAGCTGGTCCTGCTAATGAAACTAATAAAGTATCTCTTTTTCTCTTCTTAAATTTTAATGGATTAATTGGAACAGGCTTGGCCCATCCAAATTTAAAAACTAACATAGAAATAAACCCTACTGGGTCTATATGTTTTAAGGGGTTTAAGGTCAATCTTCCTGAGTTTTTTGCTGTATCATCCCCTAAAGCATACGCTGCCAGCCCATGTGATAACTCATGGAAAATTATAGCTACAAATAAACCTGGTAAACTATATAATAAATTCATATTAACTTCCTCTCTCCAGTATTTATCTACTATCTACTAATTGTTTTACTATTAACATTATACAACCTCGACGGATTAAAGTCGAGGTTGTATATAATTATTTATTAAAAAGGAAGTTTTCCCAAACATTCTTTAGAATTTTGCCATAGTTAGCCTTATCTATTTGTGTTTTTGAAATTAGATTAATTCTATCAACTTCTTCTCCATCTAAGCTTACTATAAACTCACCAATTTTTTGACCTTGTTCAATTGGAGCATTTATAAATCCTGGATAGTCCATCTCTTTTTCTATATTACCCTTCATTCCTTTAGCCAAAAGTAAATAACTATCCCTTTCTAATATTAAGGGAGCAAGATCTTCTTCTCCTTTTTCAACCAGGACATTAGCAAGTAAATCACCTTTTTTACCTATCGTTACAGATTCATAATTGGCAAATCCATAATCTAATAATTTCATAGCCTCGCCAAACCTTAGGGCACCTGTTTCAGCCCCCATAACAATAGCAATTAATTGCAAATCTCCCCGCTTTGCAGAAGCAGAAAGGCAATATTTGGCTTCAGAAGTAGAACCTGTTTTAATTCCGTTCGCCCCTTCATAATCTTTAATAAGCCTATTTGTGTTTACCATGGACTGGATACTAGTCTTTGTTTTACCTACTTCCATATCCTCCATATAGGTAGTTAGATAGGGTATAATATCCTCGTGCTTCATTAGTTCCCGAGACATAATAGCTATATCATATGCAGAAGAGTAATGATTATCCGTAGGCAATCCACTTGAATTGTTAAAATGAGTATTTTCCATTCCCAGCTGTAGGGCTCTTTCATTCATCATGTTAACAAAAGCCTCTTCAGAGCCTGCCATATTAACCGCTAGTGCAATCGAAGCATCGTTAGCAGACCTTATACTTATTGCCTTAATTAGATTCTCCACTGTCTGAACCTCACCAGCATCTAGGTAAACAGAAGTTCCAATTGCCTTAGCAGCACTTTCACTTACTATCACTTTATCATCCATACTCATCATACCATTATCAATATGTTCCATAGCAATTAAGAGAGTCATTACTTTAGTTATACTAGCAGGTGGCAATTTTTCATGCTCATTCTTAGCAAGGATTAATTCTCCTGAATTAAAATCCATAAGTAGATATGATCTACCACTAATATCTATATCCCCATATGCAAGTGAAAAATTAAAGGATAATATAATGATCAATATAATGGATATAAGTCTCTTTTTCAAAACAATACCTCCAATACAATATTTACAATTATATTATCCAATCTATTCATTTATATTCTATTTTATTCTACTTTATATACAGTGATTAACCACTAACCATTCAAAATTTAAACTTAAGATAAAACATGTTTTATGAATCTGATATTGTCTATGGCTAAATGTTCTTAATTATCTCCATGACAAAACTTTGGAACTGATCCTTAACTTTTAATGATGTCTCAACTACTTCCTTATGATCTAGTGGTTGATCTAATATACCTGCAGCCATATTCGTTATACATGATATACCAATAACCCTTATACCTTCGTGATTAGCAATTATTACTTCGGGAACAGTTGACATACCGACTGCATCAGCGCCTAAGATAGACGCAAGTTTAATCTCTGCTGGCGTCTCATAGGTAGGTCCACTAAACCACATATACACACCCTCTTTAACCTCTAAACCTAAATCCCTGGCAGAATCTTTGGCAAGATTTATTAGATCTTTATCATAGGCCCAGGTCATATCTACAAATCTAGGTCCTTTATTATCTAGATTTTTACCTATCAAGGGATTTACGCCTGCGTAGTTTATATGATCATTAATAATCATTAAATCGCCAGGCTTAAAGGATTTATTCACTCCACCAGCAGCATTTGTTACAATTAATGTATCAATGCCAAGACCAGTCATCACCCTAACTGGAAAGACTACATCGTGTATTGGATAACCTTCATAATAATGAAATCTTCCTTGCATAGCTACTACATCTATTCCTTGTAGCTTTCCAAAAACCAATCTACCAGCATGCCCTTCAACCGTAGAGACTGGGAAATTTGGTATGTCTTCATATTGAATACTAACTGGTTCCTTAATCAAATCAACTAGACCACCTAAACCTGATCCTAATATGATGCCAATCCTTGGCTTTAAATTTATTTTTGACTCTAAGAAAACAAGGCTTTCATTTATTTTTTCACTATAGTTCATTTATATCTCCCCCATTTGTAATTTATCTATTCTTCGGCAATCAACAAATAAGATTGTATAGTAGACAAATCGCTATGTCCCATCATTTTCTGTATCTTTGTCAAACTAACACCCTTATTTAACATGTGAATTGCGAAAGAATGTCTTAATATATGTGGCGTTATATCCTTATTAATAGCAGCCATTTTGCTATATTGCTTAAATATTTTCCAAATTCCCTGTCTTGTTAATTTATCACCCTGTAAGTTTCTAAACAAAGGTTCATCCTTATGGGAACTAGTCCTATATTCTTCTAAATAGTAAACTAATGAATTTATGGCTAGTTTATCCAACGGAAGTATCCTACTCATATTTTCTTGCCTTAATCTTAATAAGCCAGACTCGATATTTAAATCATCTACATTTAAGTCTAAGATTTCAGTAACTCTAAGACCTGCTGAATATATTAGCTGTATCATAGCCTTATCTCTTGCACCCTTTTCTGTATTGATATTGGTCTGTGATATCAACAGTTCTACTTCAGCCTTGTTTAGAACGTTTGGAAGCTTACGCTCGCTCTTAGGCGATTTTAAATTAAATGTAGGGTCCTCAAGTATAAAATTGCTATTCAATAGATATTGAAACAAGCACCTTAAGGAAGCCAGGTTTCTAGATACAGTAGAGATAGCTTTCCCATTTTTCTGCAGATATGATAGGTATGTAATAATTACAGTTTTATTAGTTTCCAAAATATTGATCTTACTATGTTCTTTTAAATAGTCATTAAATTGAATAACATCTCTAATATAAGCATCCACAGTATTGTCTGAAAGCTTTTTCTCCTCTCTTATATAGTCCATATATCTATCCAATATTAAATCTGGCATACAAGCGTCCCCTCTTCTTACGAATATTTATTAAACAAAAAAATCTAAAGTTAAAGATAAGAATCTATGTGAAATGATTCCTTCAATAATAGCTCCAAAAAATATAATAAATGAATATAGGCTAGCTAACAATAGGCTTTCATTTATATTTCTCCTACTATGATGAAATAGTTGATTGCCCAATGGCCTGCTAGGGATTTTAGATAGGGACATTGATACTGCTCCCAATCCTATTAGACCACTTATTATAAATATATTTTGTGGATAAATTCCACCTATCGATAATAAAAACCCTTTAAACCCAAAACTATTAACTAAAAACCCTACAGTATATCCCAATGTTATCCCCTTTATTAAAATAATAATAGGAAGCGTAAGTAAGCTAATATTTAAAAAGCTTAATAAATATATCAATAGTATTAAATACATATTATTTAAAATAGATACCTTTATTAAAGAATGCTCTATATGATTATTTAAAAGTGCAATCTTATAATAGGGATTTGAATGTTTAAGTATAAATAGCTTTATATTTAACCCAAATAGATTAATTAGTAAAGGCCCAATAATAATACCTAGAATTAGGCCTAGGGTTAAAATAAAATAATAAAGAAAGTAATTTTGGAAATGGGTCTTAAATACTCTAATAATCCTTTTTACTAGCAAGGTAACTCCTCCCTATACAAGCCTTTTTAAAATTCTATGCATAAAAAGAGGACTTTATAACCCATTATTTACTTTGTAAGTATCCTTTAGCAATATTTATACCTATCATTGTTTTACTATCCATGATTTCCCCTCTATCTAACATCTTTGATAAATCATCTAAAGGGATTATTTTCTTTTCAATGAATTCTCCTGGGTCTGGACTGTGTTCAACTTCTATTAGGTCTTCCGCTAAAAAAAGATGTATCTTCTCATTACAATAACCAGGCGAGGTATAAAACTCGGTAATATATGTAAGTTTCTTAGCCTCATATCCTGTTTCTTCTCTCAACTCCCTTATTGCCGTTTCCCTGGGTTCTTCATTGACTTCAAGTTTGCCTGCTGGAATCTCCCATATAAACTCCTCAATAGCCTTTCTATATTGCTTAACTAAAACTAAACTATTGTCATCAGTAATAGTTATAATTCCAACTCCCCCTGGGTGCTCAACAATCTCCCTTTTAGAATATTTTTTGTCTGGTAGTTCAACAGTGTCTACTTTTAAATTTAGAATCTTACCTTCATAAATTTTATCAGACTTCATGGTCTTCTCTTCAAAAATCATCAAAAAGTACCTCCACTTTAATTATTTATTAATGATATTAATTGATTGTATATCATTATATCATATAAACAATAAGAGAAAAACCTTCTATATTCAAAGAATGTTTTTCTCCTTAATTTATCTCATCTTACAGACTTGTATAGCCTTCATCCTCCAGCCTAAGTTTATCTGCTATAAGCGCTATGAACTCACTATTA
>CAYOFC010000026.1:0-7705 GCA_964403265.1 uncultured Tissierella sp.
TGACAATGATGTAGTAAGTATCAAAGTAAATGGTCCTAGAGGATTGGTATTTGATAATGTACTATGTAGAGTAAGTGAAAAATTTGCTTTAGAAATGCACCTTGACCTTGAAGAAGGAAATGCAGCAGGACTTAAAAATGGTGATTTAGTAGAACTTATTAAATAGGGGGCAAAGCTGCTATGAACATTAAATCTATGATAGATCATACTTTGCTGAAACCTAATGCTAGTAAAGAGGAAATCAGCTTACTATGCGAAGAAGCAAAAAAGTATGAGTTTGTTGCTGTATGTGTAAACCCCCATTATATATCCCTTTGTAAAGAGCTGCTAAATGGTTCCGACGTTAAGATTGCAACAGTTGTAGGATTTCCTTTAGGAGCAAATACCAAGGAAGTAAAGGCTTTTGAAACAATAAATGCTATCAAGAATGGGGCGCAGGAGATTGATATGGTAATTAATATTGCTGCCCTAAAGAATAAAGACTACCATGTGGTTATGGACGATATCAAAGCAGTAGTTGATGCAGCTAAAGATGATGCAATTGTCAAAGTAATCATAGAGACATGTTTATTAACTGATGATGAAAAGAAAAAAGCATGTGAAATATCTTTGGAAGCAGGAGCTGATTTTGTAAAAACATCCACAGGATTCAGTACTGGTGGTGCTACTGTTGAAGATGTAAAACTCATGAAATCAATAGTAGGAGATAAAATGGAAGTTAAAGCTTCAGGTGGTATAAGAGATTTAGAGACTGCCAACAAGATGATAGAAGCTGGAGCTACTAGATTAGGTACAAGTTCTGGAATAAAAATTGTAGAGAGTTAATAAAAAAGGGCTTTGCCCTTTTTTTTATATAAATATCAATAATCTTGTTATAAAATTCCTAAAAATTGAAAAGCTATTAGTGGGAGGTTATATAATGAGAAAAAAAATATTAATTGTAGCAATACTAGTGATATCTATATCCCTAATGGCTTGTACTAGTGGAGACATTAAAAGGGAAACTGCGGAGGATGAAAATCAAAATTTAATTGAGGTAAATGTAGAGGGTAAAGACTTGTTAAATAGATCAGAGGATATATCTGATTTTGTTGTAGAATTATATGGTATTGATGATGCAACTACTATAGTCTTTAATAATGAAGCTTATATAGGGGTAGTAATGGCCTTTGATCATGAATTTACACAGGATTTAAGAGATACTATAATACATCATGTTAAAGAAAAAGATATACAAATAGATAATGTATCTGTAACAGTTAATCCTAAAATATTTAATCAAATAGATGATGTTGTATTTAATCTACTTCAAGGTAAATACTATGATAGTCAAGTTAAGGAAATAAATAAAATAATAAATAATATTAAAAAAGAAAGATAAACCCATGTTTATGGGTTTTTTCTTTGCTACTTATAAGAAATAAGTAGGGTTAAATTGGGTATAGTATAATATAGACCTAAAGGAGGAAAAGCTATATGACGATAAAATCTGAAAGAATTAAGTTAAAGGAAGGAGTATATCTTAATATTGTTAATGAAGATAAATTTAAATCAAATTTATTAAGCTACTATTTAATTAGACCATTATCAAAAGAAGAAGCAACAAAGAATACTCTCTTGTCCCTAGTGTTAAAAAGAGGTACTAAGAACTACCCAAATAGTATTGATATCGAAAAGAGATTAGAGGAATTATATGGTTCAAACCTAAGTATAGGTATCAATAAACGTGGAGAAAAACAAGTAATGCGATTCACTATGGAATGGGCCAAGAGTAACTATGTTGATGAAGATTATGATAATGAGATAATTCAAATACTGAAGGAGATAGTTTTCAATCCAGCATTAGAAGATAATAGATTTTTGAAAAAATATGTTGATCAAGAAAAAGAAAATCTAAGAAGAAAGATTGAAAATAAAATAAATGATAAAGACTCATATGCTACAGAGAGATGTATTGAGTCTATGTGTAAAAATGAAAGATACGGGATTTATCCGCTGGGGTATGTAGATGACTTAGGGGAAATTGATGAAACTAATCTATTTGAACATTATCAGGATATAATAAAAACAAGTCCAATTGAGATATTTTATGTAGGGAATATAGATAAAAAGGTGATAGATGGATTAAAGGATAGCCAGGAAATCCCAAGAGGTGAAATAATATCTATACCAGAAGATGTCCTTGTGGATTCCGTCCAAACAAAGAATATTGTAGTAGATGAGTTAGATGTAAATCAAGGAAAGTTGGTAATTGGGTATAGAGCAGGAATTCATCATAATGATAGGTTATATAATCCGTTGATTTTAGCCAGTGATATATTAGGTGGAGGGCCAAACTCGAAATTATTTAAAAATGTTAGGGAAAAAGAGAGCCTAGCATATTATATAGGTTCATCCATATACAAATATAAATCATTAATGTTAGTTAGCGGTGGAATAGAATTTGATGACTTTGATAAAACTGTTGAAATAATAAATCAACAACTTAATGAACTAAAAGATGGTAAATTTACCGATGAAGATATATCCAAGTCCATTAAATCAATTAAGACCAATACTGAATCTATTAGGGATAGTATATTTTTGATTTCAGAATTCTTTTTTAGTCAATTAATTTCTGGCGATAATAGAAGTTTAGAGCAGGTATTAGAGGATTTCCAAAAGGTTAAAAAAGAAGAAGTAATTGAAGCTGCAAACAAGATAAATATAGATACTATATATTTCATGAGAAACAAAACCAAATAAATCGAGGTGGAAATATGAACTATAAAGAAATTTACAATGACACAATAGATGAAAAAATATTATATACAACTTCTAATAATGGGATAAAGATATTTTTTATGCCTAAGAAAGGCTATACAAAAAAATACGCTGTATTTTCTACTGATTATGGCTCAATTGACAATGCTTTTGTGCCAGTAGGTGAAAGTGAGAAGATAGAAGCACCTGAAGGGATAGCACATTTTTTAGAGCATAAACTATTTGAAGAGGAGGAGTCCGATGTATTTGAAGATTTTTCAAATATTGGTGCCCAGGTAAATGCTTATACTAGCTTCAATCAAACATCCTATCTTTTTTATACAACGGACAATTTTTATGAAGGCTTAAACCTACTAGTGGATTTTGTCCAAAATCCATATTTAACTGACGAAAATGTAGAGAAGGAAAAAGGGATAATTGCTCAAGAAATAATGATGTATGAAGATAACCCTAGCTGGAAAGTCTATTTTAATTTATTAAAGTCTATGTACCACAACCATCCAATTAAAATAGATATAGCAGGTACTGTTGAAAGTATAAATGCAATTGATAAAGAAATCCTTTATAAAACATATAATACATTCTACAACCCTTCTAACATGGTTCTATTTGTTGTAGGCGATTTATCCTTTGAAGAGATAGTAAAAGTAGTCAATGAATCTGAAAAAAAGTTTGAATATAATGAAGAGGAAATAACAAGGGTATTTCCTGAGGAGCCAAATGAAATCAAGGATAAAATAATTGAAGAAAAAATGATGACTTCAATGCCTCTATTCTATATGGGATTTAAGGATATGGATACTGGATATAAGGGCAAGGATATGGTCAAAAAAGATATAGTTACAAATATCATATTGGATATGCTCTTTAGTGAAAGTACAGAGTACTATAACGATTTATACGAGGAAGGTATAATAGATAATAGTTTTGGTGCCTACTATACTTGTAAAGAGACCTATGGACATTCACTTATAGTTGGTCAATCCAATGATCCTGAAAAAGTTTATGAAAGTATAAAAAATAGAATAAAAGAGCCAGCTACTGAACTATTAAAAGAAGAGGATTTTAGTAGGTTAAAGAAAAATGAACTTGGAAACTTCATTATAGGAATGAACTCAATAGAATTTATAGCAAATAATTTTACAGATTTGTATTTTAGTGACTTTATGATAACTGATTATCTTGAGTTATTGAAAGAAATCAAGTATGAAGATATTATCCATAGGTTTAATTCACACTTTAAAGAAGAAAATCTATCACTTTCTATCATTAGGCCACTATAACTATGGGAATTATTTGGTTTTTATGATATACTTAACAAATGATTTTTATTGAAAGGTGGCGTACTATGGACCCAGTAGCTTTTGAAATTTTTGGTTTACCTATAAGGTGGTATGGCATACTTATAGCAGCTGCATTTTTAGTTGGTACAATTATAGCTATAGGAGAAACAAAAAGAAGAGGAATGGATGAAGAGATATTAATAGACTTACTATTATTCGCAGTTCCAGCAGCACTAATAGGTGCAAGAATCTACTATGTAATATTTAGCTGGGATATTTATAAGGATAATCCCATAGAGGTCTTTAACTTTAGGGGTGGTGGGCTTGCCATCCATGGTGGAATTATCGCGGCAGTAATAGTAGCAGTGATATTTTGTAAAGTTCGAAAACAAAATTTTTGGAAACTTGCAGATATCACTGCACCAAGTATAATTTTAGGTCAAGCTATAGGAAGATGGGGAAACTATGCTAATCAAGAAGCCCATGGAGGGCCTACTGACTTACCTTGGGGTATAATGATTGATGGTGTAAAGGTTCATCCTACATTTCTTTACGAATCCATATGGAATCTACTAGCATTTATATTTTTGATCTGGTATTCTAGGAAAAAATCTAAAGTAGATGGAGAAGTATTTTTACTTTATATAATACTTTATTCATTCGCTAGATATTTCATAGAAGGATTAAGAACTGATAGTTTGATGTGGGGACAGTTCAGAGTAGCGCAATTAATCAGTGCTGTATCCATACTCATAGCAGCAATAATCCTATATCGTAGAAGGAAAGATATATTATAATTAATTTAGATTAGAAAACAGAGACCATGTCTCTGTTTTTTTGTGTGTAAGGATAAAAAACAATAATCAGGACTAAGGTCCCAATTATTTTGGAAAATACTTGAAAAGTATAGAAGGAATTGCTAAAAGGGTATAGAAAGTATATAATAGTGGTAGAAAGTGGAGCAAAGTGGTGAAGAGTATAGAGGGCGGTTGGTATAAATGTTTATAGGTGAGTATCAACACACATTAGACACTAAAGGAAGAATAATAGTACCATCTAAATTCAGAGAAGAACTTGGTGAGGAATTTGTAATTACTAAGGGCTTAGATAACTGTCTTTTTGTTTATCCACAAGATGAATGGAAGATATTAGAAGACAAGTTAAAGACACTACCACTAACCAATAGAGATGCAAGGGCATTCGTTAGATTTTTCTTTTCAGGTGCATGTGAATCTGTACTGGACAAGCAGGGGCGCGTATTAATCCCAGCTAATTTAAGAGAGCACTCTAAGATAGATAAGGATGCAGTTGTAATTGGAGTATCCACTAGACTTGAGATTTGGAGCAAGGAAGAATGGGAAGGCTATATAGATGAAGATAATCTAAGCTATGATAGTATAGCCGAAAAGATGGCGGAGCTTGGAATTTAAAAGGAGGGTTTTCCATGGAGTTCAAACATATATCGATAATGTTAGAAGAAGTTATAGATGGTTTAAATATTAAAGAGGATGGTATTTATCTTGATGGAACCCTTGGTGGAGCAGGCCACTCCAAAGAAATTGTAAAAAGGATAGGCAGTGGTAAACTTATTGGGATTGATCAAGATGAAAATGCCTTAAAAAAAGCCAAAGAGGTCCTTTCAGATTACTCAGACAAGGTAATATTTGTTAAAAATAATTACGAGAATATAGACTTAGTATTAAAAGAATTACATATAGAAAAAGTTGATGGGATACTTTTGGATATAGGAGTATCTTCACACCAATTTGATGAAGTTTCTAGGGGATTTTCCCATAATCAAGATGCACCTTTAGATATGAGAATGGATAGAAGTCAAGAAATATCAGCTTGGGATGTAGTCAATAAGTACTCAAAAGAGGAGCTTGAAAATATTATTTTTAACTTTGGCGAGGAAAGATGGGCTAGAAGGATAGCTGAATTTATTATAGAGGAAAGATCAACTACACCAATTGATACTACACTTGATTTAGTATCAGTAATTAAAAAGGCTATACCAAAGAAAGTAAGGATGGAAGGGCATCATCCAGCTAAGAAGACATTTCAGGCTATTAGAATAGAAGTAAATAGAGAACTAGAAGTATTACAAAATTCCATTGAAAAAATGGTTGGATTACTTAATCCAGGAGGTAGACTAGCAATTATAACCTTTCATTCCTTAGAAGATAGGATTGTTAAAGAGATATTTAAAGAATTATATAAAGATTGTATATGTCCACCTGAAATACCAAAGTGTGTTTGTGAGAAAAAAAGAGAAATAGAAATAATTACTAGAAAACCAATTATACCAACAAAAGAAGAAATTAAGCTCAACCCGCGATCCAGATCTGCAAAACTTAGAATAGCTGAAAAACTTTAAGGTTCTAAATGAATAAGGGGGAGAATAAATTGTTAGTAACTAAAGCTGAACTAAATTATTATCCTGAGCATATATACCAAGAAGAATACAAAGTAAAAAAGAGGAATCAAGATAATAGTAAAAAAAATATAAAAAACAGCAAAAAAAATAATAAGTACAAGGCGCTTATTAAATTGTTGTGTTTATTTATTGCGATTATAGTACTTTCTACAAGCTTATATATTTTATTTAGATATGCTACCATTACACAGGTAAGAATGGAAGTAACTGACTTAGAAAGACAAAAAATTGAACTAGAAAAAAGTAAGTTAAACCTATTGGCTGATCTTGATGGAGTAAAAAGCTCCTTAAACATAAGTCAAGATGCCATATATAAACTTGGGATGTCATATCCAAAGGAGGGGCAGGTAATTTACTTATCACTTGAAGATACAATAGATGATACTATACAAAGCGTCAGTATATCCGATAAATTAAACGAGGTGTTAAGTATGTTTTCGGGTTTATTTTAGGGGGTTAAGAATTTGAACACACCTGCAAAATCATCTAAGACTAGATTAAAGTTTGCATTAGCTGTATCAGTAATTTTAGTTACAGCATTAACTATAAGATTAGGGTACTTACAAATTTACAAAGGTGATGATCTGAGAAAAGGTGCATTGGAGCAATGGACTAAATCAATCGACATAAAACCTAAAAGAGGAGTAATTTACGATAGACAAGGAAGTAGACTAGCAGTAAGTGTAAATGCTTTTACTGTATGGGCATATCCAGCTGATATTAAAGAAGCAGAGGAAACAGCACTTATTATATCTGAGATACTTGATATGGATGTGGATTTAATATATGAGAAAATTACTAAGAAGAGTAGTTCTGAAAAGCTTAAACAGTGGATTACAACTGAGGAAGCAAATGAACTAAGACAAGAGAGATTAAGTGGGATTAGTGTTATTGATGATAATAAAAGATACTATCCAAATGGAAACTTTGCATCCCATATATTAGGATTTACAAATATAGATAATGTTGGACTAACAGGTGTGGAGAAAATATATGATAATTACTTAACTGGGACACCTGGAAAGTGGATGAAGATGACTGATGCGGCCAACAGACAACTACCTTATGATGGTGAAAAAATATATGGATCAACAGATGGCACTTCCCTAGTTATGACAATAGATGAAACTATACAACACTTTGCTGAAAAAGCAGCTGAGCAAGCCTTATTTGATAATAAGGCTCTAAATGTTTCTGTTATAATAATGGAGCCTAAATCTGG
>CAYOFC010000026.1:7805-14540 GCA_964403265.1 uncultured Tissierella sp.
TATTTGATAATAAGGCTCTAAATGTTTCTGTTATAATAATGGAGCCTAAATCTGGCGATATATTGGCTATGGTTTCAAAACCTGACTTTGATTTAAACAATCCACGAGAACCAATGGATGAGGAACTAAAGGTGGAGTGGGCAGACTTACCTGCGGATCAGCTATCGTCAAAATGGAATGAATTGTGGCGAAACTTTAATGTCAATGATATATATGAGCCAGGATCAACATTTAAACTAATTACAGCAGCTGCAGCATTAGAGGAAAATACTACAAGCCTAAATCATCATTATTTTTGTAATGGTTTTTATAGAGAAATTAAAGGGGTCCAACTAAAATGTGCTAGATGGTATAATCCCCATGGGAATCAATCCCTAAGAGAAGCTATGAATAATTCATGCAACATTGCATTTATAAACATAGGCAAACAATTAGGCAAAGAAAAGTTTTATGAATATGTAAAGGCATTTGGATTCGGACAAAAAACCGAAATAGATCTGTTAGGAGAACAAAGAGGAATTATTCCAAATAGTGTAGATGTTATAAAAGAAGTAAATTTAGCTACTATGTCCTATGGCCATGGTGTAGCAGTAACACCTATACAATTAGTAAATGCAGTATCGGCTATGGCTAATGGTGGTAATCTAATGAAACCAAGATTAGTAAAAGAACTAATAGACTCTGAAGGAAATATTGTGACTAGCTTCGATCCAGAAATCAAAAAACAAGTAATTTCGAAGGAAACATCTGATGCATTGTTAAGTATGATGGAAACCGTAGTTTCTGAAGGTTCTGGTAGTAGGGCTCAAGTTCCTGGCTACAGAATCGGTGGAAAGACAGGTACTGCTCTGAAAATTATAGATGGTAGATACGCACAAGGTAAATATATCGCATCCTTTGTAGGAATTGCCCCTATTGACGATCCACAATTTGTTATACTAGTTAATGTTGACGAACCTGAAGGGGTTTATTATGGTGGTACAGTGGCAGCTCCTGTCGCACAAAACGTACTTGCAGAGATATTTAATTACTTGGAAATATCACCACAATATACTGATGAAGAATTAGAAGGTAATATACAAAAGGTAGTAGTGCCTGATCTTAGAAATCTTCTGATTGGAGAAGTGGGCAAAACTTTAACTGAGCTGGGATTGAGATATACAACTGAATATTTAGAGTTAAATAATGATTCTACTGTAATAGAACAATTCCCATTACCAGGAGTAGAAGTTCAAAAGGGATCTATTATTGACTTGTATCTGAATACTTTACCAAGCAGTACTGTTAGTATGCCATATCTAATAGATAAGACTAAGGAGGAAGTAATTAAGACTCTAAATGATATGAATTTTGAATACACCTTGACTGGAGATGGAGTTGCAATAGAGCAAAATCCATTACCAGGAGAAGAAATTACCACAAGCACTAAAGTACTAGTGGAATTTAAGTAACTGATAGATAATATTAATAGGCGACTTTTTAAGTTGCCTTTTAATTAATTATTATACTATTGGGGGTGTATTAAATTGTTGTTGTCAGAAGTTATTGGTAAGTATCCTTATAAGCTGATAAATGGTAAAAAGAATATACATATAAATGGTATCGAACATAATTCAAAAAATATAGGAAAAGGTAATTTATTTATTGCTCAAAAAGGTTATAATCTTGATGGGCATAATTATATCGATGATGCTATAGAAAAAGGTGCTATAGCAATTGTTAAAGATAAAGATATAAGTTTAAATCAGGACATTACAGCAATTGATGTATGTGATTCCGCAGATGCTTTAGGATATTTTGCTGCAAAATACTATTCTCAACCTTGGACTAGTATGAATACAATAGGTATTACAGGGACAAACGGCAAGACAACAACTTCATATTTGATTAAGCATATATTAAAAATAAACAAACTAAAAGTGGGCATAATCGGTACCATGGGTGTTTTGCTAGATAAGGAACATATAGGTATAGCTAATACTACCCCAGATTCCCTAGAAATACAAAGAAACCTATACCGTATGCTTGAAGATAAGATTGAATATTGTATAATGGAAGTTTCATCCCACGCCCTTGATATGAAAAGGGTAAAATATATGGATTTTAATATTGGTATATTTACAAATCTATCTAAGGACCACCTGGACTATCATAAAACCATGGAAAATTATTTTCAGTCAAAGCAAAGACTTTTTTCAAAGACTAATAGATTAAACATTATAAATACAGACGATCCCTATGGTAGGAGAATTATAGAAAACATAAGTAATCCAGTCGAGAATATTACATATGGCCTTAAGAATGCAGATATATTGGCATCAGATATAGTTTATCAAAATAGTAGGCCGATTTTTAGACTTAATACCCCAAAAGGAGATATTAATATCAAACTCAAAATTCCTGGGGAGTTCAATATATATAATTCCCTTGCAGCTGCAGCTTGTTGTTATGGAATTGGTATAGATTTAGATATAATTAAAGAAGGGCTTGAGGATTTTAGTGGTGTTAAGGGAAGATTTGAAGAAATAGAAACGAATTTTGATTTTAATGTAATTATAGATTTTGCTCATACACCAGAAGGAATCAAAGAAGCTTTAAAAGCTATTGATAAATTTGCTGAAGGCAGAAAAGTAATTGTATTTGGAGCTGGTGGAGATAGGGATAAGACAAAAAGACCAGAGATGGGTAAGATAGCAGGAGAATATGCTGATTTAGTAATCGTTACATCTGATAATCCAAGAAATGAAGAAGCTGAAAGTATAGCAAATGATATAGTTAGTGGTATTATAGAAACAGCTTGTGACTATAAAGTTATTTTAGATAGGAAAGAAGCTATTAATTATGCTATAATGAATTCTGTATCTAAGGATACCATATTAATATCTGGAAAAGGACATGAAGATAGTATAACTATCAAAGGCAACAAGCTTCCCTTTGACGAAAGAAAGATTGTATTGGACATAATAAACAAAATGTAGATTTTATCTGACAGCATACAATTGTAATACTCCAGCCCAAAGAGGTTGTAGTATGCATTTGAATAGCTTCTGGATAAGTGCAACTATACATCAGCTGGTAAAGAAATCCCATCTGATGCATGGTTTCTATATTACCTGAGAGGAGAAAAAAATGATTGAATATATAGATATAATTAGAACTTTAATGATTTCCTTCTTAATAACATTATTATTAGGACCTATTGTAATACCAATGCTAAGAAGGCTAAAAATTGGTCAAAGCATACGTGAGGAAGGGCCTAAGTCCCATTTATCAAAATCTGGCACCCCAACTATGGGAGGATTAATAATAATGCTGGCTTTAATTATAACTGTGTTTTCATCAGGATTAGTAACTGAAGATACTTATGTTTTAATTTTTGCGACTTTAGGATTTGGGCTTATTGGATTGATAGATGATTATATAATAGTGGTAAGAAGAAGAAATTTAGGCCTTAGGGCAAATCAAAAAATGGCAGGTCAGATTATTCTAGCTATTGCTTTAGCAATATACCAATCAAATACATCAGAGCTTGGAACTAAGGTAATAGTTCCATTTCTAGAAAATCAATATTTGGATTTAGGGATATTATATATACCTTTTATAGTATTTGTAGTTGTAGGAACAGTTAATAGTGTAAACTTAACTGATGGACTAGATGGTTTGGCATCAGGCATAACTTTAATTGTAATGTCGTTTTTTAGTTTGGTTGCTTTAAAATGGGGATTTGCTAGCATATCATTATTTGCTACAGCACTTGCTGGAGCTTGTTTAGGATTTTTGATGCACAACTCATACCCTGCTAAGGTGTTTATGGGAGATACAGGATCATTGGCCCTAGGAGGGGCAGTGGCGACTATAGCTATACTTTTGAACTTACCACTTATACTTCCCATTGTAGGTGGGATTTACTTTGTAGAGACACTATCAGTAATTATACAAGTATTATCATTCAAATTAACTGGAAAAAGGGTTTTTCTTATGGCTCCTCTACACCACCACTTTGAGCAAAAGGGATGGAAGGAGACAAAAATCGTAGCTATATTTTGGTTTACTACAGTTGTACTATGTTTGATTGGAATGTTTGCGCTAAAAAATATGATTGGGTGATGTTATGGAATTACTTAATAATAATGTCTTAGTCATTGGACTTGGGATATCTGGTGTATCTACAATAAAAGCTTTGGATAGGCTAGGTGCTATAATTTGGGTTACAGATTCAAAAAAAGAAGAAGAGCTAAAGGAAGTACTTTTAGCCCTAGATGGAATACCAATTAGAAAATATTTAGGCGTAAGGGATGTAGATTTAAGCAGTATAGATTTAATTATAAAAAGCCCAGGTGTAGCTCCTCATATTTCAATTATTCAAAAGGCAATAAATATGGGGATAGAGGTTATAAGCGATATAGAGTTAAGCTATAGACTTAAACTTTCAGATAATTTTATAGCTATAACTGGGACCAATGGTAAGACCACTACAACAACCCTAGTGGGTGAAGTATTTAAAGCAGCAAATTTTAATACCCATATTGTTGGAAACATTGGTAAGGGAATTTTAGGTGAATTAATTCAGTCTCAAAAAGAAGATATATTTGTAATAGAGGCCAGTAGCTTCCAATTAGAACATACTAAATATTTTAGACCTAAAGTTAGTTTAATCTTAAATTTAGCGCCTGACCATATTGATTGGCATGGTAGCTTTGAAAATTATATAGATTCAAAGAAGAAGATATTTAAAAATCAAGCTAAGGATGATTTTGTAGTTTTAAATTACGATGATCCTATATTGAGAAGCTTTAAGGATGAAGTAAATGGAAGAATTATTTGGTTTAGTACTAATGAAAAGCTGGATGAAGGCATATATATAGATGGTGAGGATATTATAATAAACAATGGAAAAGAGATTATCAACTTTATGCCTTGTAGTGAAGTGAAGATATTGGGAAGACATAATTTAGAAAATATACTTGGATGTATAGGTATATGTATCTCTTTAGGTCTAGATTTAGATATATTAAGGAGGTCCATATCCAGTTTTAAAGGTGTAGAGCATAGAATGGAATTTGTTATAGAAAAGAAAGGCATTAAGTTTTATAATGATTCCAAAGGTACTAACCCAGAAGCCAGTATCAAGGCCATAGAGGCTATACCCGCACCTATAATATTGATTGCGGGGGGATACGATAAATCATCTAATTTTGATGAATTGGTGGATTCCTTTAAAGATAAGGTTAAGTATATGATACTATTAGGCCAAACTAAATATGATATTAAGGCAAGTGCTGATAAGTATAATTTTAAAGATTATTATTTAGTTGAATCCTTAGATGAAGCAGTTAGATTATCTTATGAATTAGGAAATAAAGGCGACAATATATTATTATCTCCAGCCTGTGCAAGCTGGGATATGTTTAGTAACTTTGAAGAGAGAGGTAGATTATTTAAAGAAGCTGTTTTTAAATTAAGGGAGGATTAGTATGGCTAGAAAGAAAAAAATTGAGAAGAAAAAAGCTGTAGATTTTACACTGTTTCTTTCCATAATGATTCTAGTCTTTATAGGAATAATAATGGTTTTCAGTGCGTCTTGGCCAGAAGCAATGCAAAAATTTGATGATGGATATTACTTTTTAAAAAGGCAACTTTCTTTTGCAATATTAGGGTTTTTCGTACTTATTGTTTTAATGAATATAGACTACAGGTACTATAAAAAGTTTGCACTTCCAATATTCATTATAGCAATTATATTGGGATTATTGATTTTTTCACCCCTAGGTGTGGAGCAAAAAGGCGCCAGAAGATGGGTTCAGATTCTTGGATTTAGATTTATGCCATCTGATATTATAAAGCTAAGCTCTATAATTTTCTTTGCAGCCTTTCTATCCAATAAAAAGGATAGGATTCCCACATTACTATATGGGACTATACCTGCCCTGGCGATTATTGGGTTTTCCTGTGGACTGATATACTTTCAAAAAGACTTAGGTACTACTATTACACTTTCTGGTACAATGATGGTGATGTTCTTTGTAGCTGGTATGAGATTATCCCATCTTTTCGCCCTAGGTGGGGGAGCTTGTGGATTATTATATTTTGCAATTACGTCGGAAGGAAATGAATATAGACTAGAAAGGGTAACTGCATTTATGGATCCTTTTGCTGACAAATTGGATACTGGTTGGCAAGTGGTGCAATCACTATATGCTATAGGCTCAGGTGGATTGTTTGGATTGGGTTTAGGAAAAAGTAGACAAAAATTCTTTTACATACCAGAATCCTATAATGATTTTATATTTTCAATTATTGGTGAAGAACTAGGATTTTTAGGAGCTCTTTTAGTAATGGGACTTTTATTAATTGCTATTTGGAGAGGAATAATTATTGCATTGAAAGTAGATGATACATTTGGCTGTTACTTAGCAACAGGTATTATTGCTTTAATAGCGATACAATCACTTATACATATAGCTGTAGTTACATCGTCTATACCTACCACTGGTATTACTCTACCATTTGTAAGTTATGGTGGTACTTCATTAGTAATGAATATGGCTGCCATAGGAGTATTATTAAATATTTCAAGACATGCTAACTTGGAGAGGAGTTGATTAAATGAGATATATAATATCTGGTGGTGGAACTGGAGGACATATTTATCCAGCTTTAGCTATTGCAGATGAAATTAAATTTTCTGATAAAAATGCTGAAATACTATATATAGGTACAAAAGAAGGTTTAGAA
>CAYOFC010000027.1:0-14074 GCA_964403265.1 uncultured Tissierella sp.
TATGTAATGCTTGAGTATGGAGAACCGCTACATGCTTTTGATGTTTCTAAATTAGAGGGCAAAAAGATAGTAGTTCGTCAAGCTAAAGAAGGAGAGACTCTAGTTACATTAGATAATGTTGAAAGAAAGCTTGTGGAGTCCGATTTAGTAATAGCTGATACAAATAATCCAGTGGCTCTAGCAGGGGTTATGGGAGGACTTGAGTCGGAAATAACTGCTGAAACTACAGCAGTACTATTTGAAGGTGCAAACTTCAATCCAAAAAGCGTTAGGTTAACAGCAAAGCGTTACAATTTAAGATCAGAAGCATCCAATAGATTCGAAAAAGGCATAGATCCTAATCTTGGTAGAATTGCTGTAGATAGATGCTGTCAATTAGTTGAATTAATTGGGGCTGGAGTTGTAGTTGCTTCATCAATAGATGTTTATGATGAGAAAAAAGAGGAAAAAACTATTAGTCTTAGACCGGAAAGGGCAAATAAACTCTTAGGATTAGATTTAAGCCTGGAGTCTATGTTAGGCTATTTAAACTCACTAGGTTTGAAGTCTGTTCTAGAAGGTGGGTTGATACATTCAACTATACCTACTTATAGATTAGATTTAAATATAGAGGCTGATTTAATTGAGGAAATTGGTAGATTATATGGTTTTCACAATATCGAGGGCAAACCACTAGCTGGAGTTTTGACAAGAGGACACAAACCATATGGAAAAATCATAGAAGATAATTCAAAAGCCATATTATCTGGATTAGGATACAATGAAGTCATGACCTATTCATTTATAAGCCCAAAGGCATATAATAAAATCAATTTACCTGAGGATAGTAAATTGAGAGATTATATAAAGCTGATAAATCCCCTAGGTGAGGACTATAGTGTTATGAGAACTACACTTATACCTACTATGATGGAATTGTTAGCTAGGAACTATAGTCGCGGAGTAGAAAGGGTTTATGCTTACGAAATAGGTAATACTTTTAAAGCAAGTAATGATTCCGCCGACAATCTACCTAGTGAAGAAAAAGTCTTGTCAATTGGGTTCTACGGGGAAGGAGACTTCTATTACTTAAAAGAATCTATTGAAATTCTATTAAACAGACTGGGCATCTATGGTACTGAATATATCAGGGAAGAGAACAATTCAACATTCCATCCTGGAAGAACTGCTAAATTATTAATCGATGGTTATGATTTAGGTACTTTAGGTGAAATCCATGTAGATGTATGTGAAAACTATGATATCAAAGAAAGAGTATATATTGCTCAATTGGACTTTGATAAGATTGTTGAGCTAACTAATTTTGATAAGAAGTATAAAGTATTACCTAAATATCCAGCTATGGCTAGGGATTTAGCTATAGTAGTAGATGAGGAAGTACTATATGGAGATATCAAGAAGACAGTTTTAAAACATGGTGAAGACCTTGTAGAAAATGTAGAGATATTTGACATATATAGAGGAAATCAAATACCAGAAGGTAAGAAGAGTATAGCCTTTTCAATTACCTATAGATCTTATGAGAGGACCCTTACTGATAATGAAGTAAACCAAATTCAACAGGCTATCATGACTGATTTAGAAAATAATTTTGATGCAAAGTTAAGAAGCTAGAGGGGTACCTATGCTTATAATGACAAAGTCTGCTTTGTTCAATAAACTCGGGAGTAGATTTATCTACTCCTATTATTTTATAGGATTATATAAAAATATATAGTATAATATAGGTATAAGAAATGAGGAGGTATGAGGAGTTATGACAGATAGAAAGCGTGTAGATGTAATGATAGATGGTCGTAACTTTACAGTTGTTGGGACAGACAATGAAGATTATATGAGGGATCTGGCTTACTATGTAGATAGGAAAATTAGAAACTTGGCCTCAAAAAATGATAAGCTTAGTCAAACAATGTCTGCTACATTGGCTGCTTTACACATAGCTGATGAACTACATATGGTGAAGGAAGAACTAGAAGAGTTGAAATTAAAGACTAAAGACCCCCTTGAAAAGTATGGTGATTTAGATACAGAGTTAAAAGAGTCAAAGGAAAAGATCCAGGAGCTAAGAGAAGAGTCTAAGCAATGTATAGAGTCAATTTCCTTAATTAAAGCTGAAAAAGATCAACTACTAGAAAAAATCAAAGAATATGAGGAAATCTATGAAGCTAAGGATGAAGAGATTCAAAATTACAAGGAACAACTACAGGTTTTACAAGACAAGAATTTTCAAAGTCAGATTGAACTAATAGAGACTAAAAAAGAACTTACGGAATATATAAGATTAATTGAAGATGAGACAAGTGCTTATCCAAAGGAAGGAAAAACTAAGTGAAAAATCAAATTGAATTATTAGCACCAGTAGGAACTATGGAATCTCTTTATGCAGCAGTACAGAATGGTGCAAATGCAGTATATTTAGGTGGGAAATTATTTAATGCAAGATATAATGCTACCAACTTTGATTCGGAAGAATTGAAGTCGGCTATTAAATACGCCCATTTAAATAATGTAAAGGTTTATGTAACAGTAAATATATTAATAGATGATAAAGAAATAGAAGATAGTCTTGACTATATTAAATTTCTTTATGAAATAGACGTGGATGCTATTATAGTACAGGATATAGGATTAGCAAGCGCCGTGAGGGAACTATTCCCGAAACTTTCGATACATGGTAGTACTCAAATGACTATCAACAACTTATATGGAGCGAAGCATCTCGAAGGACTAGGGTTTACTAGGGTTGTTCTAGCTAGAGAGACACCTTTAGAAGAGATAGAAAAGATTAAGAGCTCTACCAATATAGAGCTAGAAAGCTTTGTACATGGGGCACTATGTGTATCTTATTCAGGACAATGTCTAATGAGTAGTATGATAGGTGGAAGAAGTGGCAATAGGGGCAAATGCGCCCAGCCTTGTAGAATGCAATATTCCATAGTTGATAAGGAAGGAAATCTAGTCAACAACTGGGAAAAGAAGTATGTCCTTAGCCCAAAAGATTTAAACACTGTGGATCATATAGAGGATATTGTAGCTAGTGGGATTACTTCCTTAAAGATAGAAGGGCGAATGAAAAGACCTGAATATGTTGCAACTATAGTTAGTAATTATAGAAAAGTTCTAGATCGAGGCCTAGAGGAAGTTTCAGAGCAAGATAAAAAAGATATAACCCAAATATTCAACAGAGAATTTACAAAAGGAATCATGTTAGATGATTTTGGAAGAAACTTTATTTCCTATGATAGGCCTGATAATAGGGGTGTGGTTCTAGGATATGTAAGTAGGGTTGATAAATATAAGGTCTATATTATGCTTGAAGATGATGTGGAAGAAGGAGACGGAGTCGAGTTTTCCGTTAAAAATGGCGGATACAAAGGATTGAGGATTCCTATAAGTGGGAAGAAAGGTAGTCTACTTACCCTAGAGAAGCCAGGCTATATAGAAAAAGACTCTTTAGTATATAAAACATCAAGCCAGAGTCTACTTAAAAAGGCAAAATCATCCTATGAAGATAAGCAAAAGACATACCCATTAGATATGAAGGTGGATATAAGAATAGGTGAGAAGCCAAGTATAGAGTTGAATTATAAAGATTATAAGGTCAATATAAGTCTAGATACGGTCGTTGAGAAGGCTCAAAAGAATGGCTTGGATAAAGAAAAGGTAAGTGATCAACTATCTAAACTAGGGGATACAAATTACCATCTATCTAACTTAGAGATAAATCTTGAAGAAGGCTCTTTTTTACCTATGAGTATATTGAATAAACTTAGAAGAGAATCAATAGATGAGTTAAATCTTATGGTCATGGATTTTCATAAGAGGGAAGCTATAGAAGATGAAGAATATAAAGCTAAGAAACGAAGAGTACTTCATTTTGACAATAGTAGCGTTACTAAGTCAAAAAACCAGCTGAATATAATGGTTAGTAATAGGGGTCAATATGAACAACTGAACAAAGACAAACTAGATAGGATTTATCTAGGCTTTCATGATGATATAGATGATATTATATATGACTTAAAAAGTAGAGACAAAGAGGTATATATCTGGACAGATAAGATTCTTTATAGTGATGAATTAAGAGAGTTAAATAAAATTATAAAACCTTTAGAAAATAAAATAGACGGTATATCAGTATCCAACATTGGCACATTTGAGTTTGTCAGGGAAATGTATGATCTAGATATACATGGGGATATAGGTTTAAATCTCTTTAATAGTTACACTGCTAGATACTTTAACTCAAAGGGTATAAATAGCAGTACTTTATCGCCAGAATTAACATTGGGTCAAATAAATAGTATTACAAGTAACTCTGCAACTTCCCTAGAGGCGATAGCCTACGGATATTTACCTCTTATGATTACAAAGACTTGCCCTATGGCCTTGGTAAAGGGCTGCAAGAATGATAAAGAGTGTAGCACTTGTAATTTTGCCAAAGGATATGGACTGAAAGATAGGATGGATATGGTATTTTACATGAATAGAAATGGTGGAAGTTCCACTATATATAATTCAGTACCCATAATGGTATTAGATAGTCTAAAATCTATTCTTAACTCAGGAGTTAGGGACATAAGATTAGACTTTACCTTGGAGAAAGATAATATCAGGGCTCTTCAATCTATCTACTATGATTATTTACACTCAAGAATTGACGAAGATCGAGCAAGGGAATTTATAAATGAGTTTAAAGAACATACAAGTATTACCAAAGGCCACTATTATAGAGGCATACTTTAAAGAGGTGAATCCAGTTGAATGAAAAAACCTTACGAGTACTAGAATACAATAAAATACTAAATCTACTATTGGAAAAGGCAGAATCCCAATTAGGTAAGGAACTTGTAAAAAAGATCCAACCAAGTACAAATATAAAAGAGATTATTTCCTTACTTGAAGAAACTGATGAAGCTTTATCTATACTGATCCATAGGGGAAATCCACCCCTTTATGGTATTCATAATATAGGGCCTGAGGTGAAAAGAACGGAAATAGGGGGTTCCTTGACCCCGGGGGGTTTACTAAAAATCTCAGACTCCCTAAGGGTTTCTAGAGGGTTAAAAGGCTTTATTAAAGAAACCCAATCTGAGAAATCGCCACATTACCCTATAGTTGAAGGATTGGTAATCGGTTTGAGTGTTTTCAAAAATATTGAAGATGAAATAAATAATGCAATAATTAATGAAAATGAAGTATCGGATAATGCCAGTTCTACATTAAGAAGTATTAGAAGACAGATTGCTAGCAAAAATGATGCAGTGAAAGATAAACTAAATTCAATAATCAACTCCCAATCTAACAAGAAGTATTTACAGGATAGTATAGTTACAATGAGAGAAGGAAGATATGTAATACCTGTAAAGCAAGAAAATCGTGGTAATGTACCAGGTCTTGTTCATGATGTAAGTTCAAGTGGGGCTACTGCCTTTGTTGAACCAATGGCTGTTGTAGAACTTAACAATCAATTGAGAGAGCTTGAAATGAAGGAAAGAGACGAGATTGAAAGAATACTAGCTGAACTTTCCGCTATGGTGGCAGTTGAATCTGAAAGCATATTTAATAATCAAAAGATACTTCAAAAGCTGGACTTTATATTTGCAAAGGGTAAACTGGCGTTGGACATGAAGGCTACTAAACCAATCTTAAATGATAGGGGTTATATAAATATAAAACAAGGTAGACATCCCTTGTTAGGTGTGGATAATGTAGTTCCCATAGATGTATATTTGGGAGATGAGTTTACATCCCTAATTATTACTGGACCTAATACTGGTGGGAAAACAGTCACGCTTAAGACTGTAGGACTATTTACCCTAATGGCTCAATCAGGGCTTAATATACCAGCTGATTATAATTCAGAAATAGCAGTATTTGACCAGGTTTTTGCTGACATAGGAGACGAGCAAAGTATAGAACAGAGTTTATCTACATTCTCATCCCATATGACTAATATTGTAGATATACTAAACAATGTTAAATTAAATAGTTTGATACTATTTGATGAACTAGGTGCAGGAACAGACCCTACGGAAGGGGCAGCACTTGCTATGTCTATATTAGATCATTTACTTAAAATGAATGTAAGAACTATTGCTACAACCCATTATAGCCAGCTAAAACTATATGCTTTGACAACAGAAAATGTAAGAAATGCTTCAGTGGAATTCAATGTGGAGACTTTAAGACCTACTTATAGACTACTAATAGGAGTACCTGGAAAATCCAATGCATTTGAAATATCCAGGAGACTAGGTATTCAAGATTATATAATCGATTATGCAAAGAATTTGGTATCTCAAGAGAATATACAGTTTGAAGACGTTCTACAAGCAATAGAAAGAGATAGGCTTGAAACAGAGCAAAGCCGACAAGAAGCCGAAAAATTGAAAACAGAAATTGAAAAATTGAAGACAGACCTTTCATTAGATAAAGACAAGACTAAAGAAATGAGGGATAAAATCCTTCAACAAGCAAGAGAAGAGGCTAGGGACTTACTGAAAAATGCTAAACTTGAATCGGATTTAATTATATCCGAGTTAAGGGACATCTCTACGGAGGTTGGAAAAGAAAGGAATAAAAGGATACAAGAAGCAAAGGATATGTTATCATCTAAAATAGATGAAGTAGATAGTTCTATTTCTAGAGATGTGCTAAATGTGAAGGCCAAGAAACCACCTAAAAATCTTAAAATAGGTGAAACTGTTGAAGTCTTAAGCCTAAATCAAACAGGAGAGATACTATCCTTGCCTGATGATGGCGGTAATGTTACTGTACAAATAGGTATTATGAAAGTAAATGTCCATATAAGTACTCTAAGAAGAAGTAGCTCTGAAGCTAATAATAAGGTAGAGAAAAAGACCAGAACTATGATTAGCTCAAAATCCAAGACCATAAAAAATGAAATAGATTTAAGGGGTAGAAATATTGAGGAAGCTATACTAGAGCTGGATAAATATATAGATGACTCATATATGGCAGGTCTAAAGGAAATCCATATTATTCATGGTAAAGGAACTGGGGCTTTAAGGGAAGGACTTCAAAACTATTTTAGAGGACACAGACTTGTTAAATCCCATAGAGTAGGTAAATATGGTGAAGGTGGCATGGGAGTCACTGTTTTGGAAATAAAATAGATTAGTTATATATTAAGTCTATTAAATCAGGAGGCAAAGATGATAAATTTTAAGGAAAAAGTTATTGAATTAATTGAAAAAGAGGTTGACTCGTTAACACGTGATGACATTTCATCATTAATAGAGATACCACCATCATATGATATGGGGGACTATGCATTTCCAGTCTTTAGACTAAGTAAGGCCTTTAGAAAAGCACCAAATTTAATTGCTGAAGAATTAGCTACTAAATTTGCAGATAATGAATACTTTGAGAAAATAGTGAACAATGGACCATATGTGAACTTTTTTATTAATAAATCTAAGTTGGTCCAGACAGTTGTGGAAGAAGTAGTGTCAGAAGGGGATAACTTTGGTGCTTCAACCATTGGTGAAGGTAAAACTGTAATAGTGGAGTTTTCATCACCAAATATAGCAAAGCCATTCCATATTGGACATATAAGAACAACGGTTATAGGAAATGCACTATATAAAATCTATAAGTATCTGGGATTCAATACAGTTGCTATAAATCATCTAGGGGATTACGGTACACAATTTGGTATGCTTATATCTGCCTATAAAAAATGGGGAGATAGAGAAGTAATAGAGGCTGACCCTATCAATGAATTATTAAAACTATATGTTAGATTCAATGCTGAAGCTGAAGAAAATAACGAACTTAGAGATGAAGCTAGATATTGGTTTAAAGAATTAGAAAATGAAAATAAAGAAGCATACTCACTTTGGGAATGGATTAGGGAAATCAGCCTTCAAGAATTTGACAAGGTATATAAAATGCTTAATATTAACTTCGACTCCTTTGCTGGAGAGAGCTTTTATTCAGATAAAATGCCTAGGGTAATAGATGAACTTAATGAAAAAGGATTGATGAAGGAATCTGACGGAGCCTATTTAGTCGATTTAGAAGAGTATGGTATGCCGCCAGCCTTGATCCAGAAAAGTGACGGCTCCACATTATATACTACAAGGGACATAGCTGCAGCAATTTATAGAAAAGAAAACTATGATTTTTATAAAAATATCTATGTAGTAGGATCACAACAAAACCTTCACTTCAAACAATGGTTTAAAGTTGTTGAATTAATGGGCCATGATTGGGCTAAGGATTGTATCCATATTCCATTTGGAATGGTAAGTCTTGAAGATGGTACCTTATCTACAAGAAAAGGTAGAGTAGTATTTTTAGAAGATGTATTAAACAAAGCGGTAGAAAGTACATTGGCTATAATGGAAGAGAGAAATCCAGACCTTGAAAACAAAGAAGAAGTTGCGAAACAAGTGGGAATCGGTGCGGTTGTTTTCCAAGAGCTGTTTAATCAAAGAATCAAAGACTATGTATTTTCATGGGACAGAACTCTAAGTTTTGATGGAGAAACAGGTCCATATGTACAGTATACCCATGCTAGAGCATGCTCGCTTCTTGAAAGGGGTAATTTCAACATTGAGGATAAAGTAGACTATGATCTACTATTATCAGAAGATGAAATCAATATAGCAAGAATGGTTTATGACTTCCCTAATATAGTCATAGATGCTATGGAGAAAAATGAACCTTTCTTTATAACTAGACAAGTGGTGGAGATTGCTAAAGGATTTAATAAATTCTATAATAGTTCTCAAATAATAGTAGAAGATGAGGAAGTAAAAAAAGCGAGACTTATGTTAACCCATATTGTTAAAAATACGATAAAAATAGGCTTGGAACTATTGGGAATTGCTGCACCAAATAAAATGTAGGAGATAATAATGATTGTTTTAGATTTGGAGGAATTAGTACCCAATGTATTCAATGAAGATATAAGTATAAACAATAAAAGCACCTATATTTCTCAATTGACCATATTAACTATAAAGTCATTGCTACCTATGGAAGATGAAGTAGGTAATGAAATAGATTATAAAAGGTTTGAAGAAGAGCTAAAACTGTGGAAAGAATACTGTATAGGAGAGAATATCTCTCTCCTTAATGCTTTAGATAAAGATGATTATTTCAATTATTTTGATGAAACTTTTCATACTAGGCTACTTCCTATTGTTGTTTCCAATAATGATTTTAAGATAATTGAAGAAGAACTTATAAAGAATATACTGTATTTTTCGGGGAATCTTCAAAACTTATTTGAATGGTTAATAATTGGGTTAATAGTGTATTTACTAATAAATAGTGACAAAGACATGGTAGGTCGCTTAAAGGAATACATTATTAACTTTTCTCAAAGGTCGTTTATTGATAAATATAAGGGTTATTTTTCTGTAGAGGTTGAGGATGTTCCTAATGACTTTAAAATAAGCTTTGAAAAGGAAAAGATTTGTTTGTTAAATATATTAAATGGAATAGATTCTTCTAGGTATACCTATTTAAATGACCTATTATCTATTTTAGAAGGTGGAGAGCCAAGTACTCCTATTGGAAGGATTATTTGTAACTCTTGTAATGATGTTGGTTTGGACAAGGTAGACCCATTTTATATAAGTATGAGTAAATATTTGCTGAAGCTTAAAAAAGGTAGAATAGATATAGATGACTTAAAAATTAAAGAATATGTTCTTCCTGATATATTCGCTTTCGATGAGGGGGATGTGTTTTATCATTCCTTATTAAATCATTCTAAGGTAATAAAAAAAGAAGTTAAGGCCAATGGCCTAACTTCTCTAATAACTACAAAATCAGGGAATTATTTATTTAAAAGGGACCTATTCTAAAAAGATTGGGTTTCTTTTTGTAAGTAATCAACAAAGTCTTTTTCTGGGATTTCGGATAATAGGGATAATTCCTCTATAAAGCTATCTCTTAAGTTTAAAAAATCATTGATTTTTGTATTTTTACCAGTGTACTCCAAAGCTTGAATGATTAGAAGCATGTCATCTTTTGACATTTCCTGTATCGATATTTTATCAAAGTTCTGCATTGTGTGACTCCTTTCATTGAATTCTCATATACATTCTACATCTTTTGTCGGAAACAATCAATACTACAGGAACAAAGAAAAGGTTAAACTCTTATGATTAAAAGAAAAAGGTAGGTTAGATTATGAATACTATATTAGTATCTTTAAACTCAAAATTTATACATTCAAATTTAGCTATTAGATATTTATCTAAGTATGTGGCTGATGATTATAATATTGATATACAGGAATTCACCATAAACCAAAGGCCAGACTATATTGCCTCGGAAATATACAAGCTATCACCAGATGTAGTGGGGTTTTCTACATATATATGGAATTTTAAGGAGACCTTAAAGGTTTGCGAGATACTAAAAATTGTAAAACCTGAAATTAAAATTCTACTAGGTGGGCCCGAGGTTTCCTATGATGGAGAAGAGGTTTTAAAAGAGAGACCTTATATAGATTATATTATATACGGTGAGGGTGAAGAAACTTTTAAGGAATTTCTAAGGAGCATTAAGGATACTAGTGGCCTAAGAGATATTAAAGGATTGATTTATAGAGATGGAAGCAAGATTATAAATAATGGTGAAAGAGATCTCATAAAGGATTTGAATACAATTCCTTCCCCCTATGATGACTTGGGCAATGAATATGAGAACAAGATAGTATACTATGAGGCCTCAAGGGGATGCCCTTTTAATTGCCAATATTGTCTATCCTCTACCTTAAGAGGGGTTAGGGTGTTTGATATTGATAGAGTGAAAAGGGATTTAACTATATTAATAGAAGGAAAAGCAAAACAAGTCAAATTTATTGATAGGACATTTAATGCCAATAAAGACTATGCACTGGAAATAATGGAGTTTATAAAGGGGAAACAACCTGATAATATGAATTTTCATTTTGAGATAACAGCACATTTAATAGATGATGAGTTTTTGGATTTTTTAAAGGATGTAAAAGAGGGGCTTTTTCAGTTTGAAATAGGAGTTCAGTCAACTAATGACTATACAATAGATGCTATTGGTAGGACGACGGACTTTGATAAACTAAGCCAAGTTACCAAAAGAATAAGGTCCTATAAGAACATCCACCAACATCTTGACTTGATTGCTGGATTACCATACGAAGACTACGACTCTTTTATAGTTTCCTTCAATGATGTATATAATCTAAAACCAGAAAAACTACAGCTGGGATTCTTAAAATTATTAAAAGGATCAGGATTAAGATTAGCAAAAGATAAGTATGGATATAAATATATAGATGAACCCCCATATGAAGTACTAGAAAGTAAATATATTAGTTATGGGGAGTTACTAAAATTAAAAGGAATCGAGGATTTAGTAGAGAAGTACTATAATGAAGGTTACTTTGAACATGCTTTAAATTATATAGTTAAGAATCACTATGAATCTGCCTTTGCTTTCTATGAAGACTTACTTGAACTCTGGGATCTAAAGGAGTATCATAAAATTTCTCATAGCAGGAACGGATTATATGATATCTTAGTTGAGTTTATTAATCATAAAGACTTTGTGGACTCCTTATACATCACTCAAATCCTTAAGTATGATTTTGTATTAAACAATAAAAACCTTAAACTGAAATTGGGATATGAGGAAAATGACGAATATAAGAGTAGATTAAATCTACACGAGTTACTGCGTAATGAAGAGATACTATCAAAATATCTATGTGAGTATAAGGAGTTGCCAACAAAGAAACTTATTAACAAAGTTGTAGTGGAGAGATTTGAGATTGATGTATCAGGTGTTATAGAAAGCGATTATACTATAGAAGGTAATTTAAAAGAAACATTTATATTATTTGAGTACAGAAAAGGTGCTATCACTAGGGGCAATACTTATGATGTAACTGAAATCGTAAAGGAGATGATATAGTTGAATATTTTAAAGGATATTATATATGTTAATAAGGAAGCAGGGAAGAAAAGTCTGGCAAGTTTCCAAAAGAACTGGATTATAATATTTACTGGCTTTGTATATACCATACTGAATTTTCTTATCTATGGAATATTAGGTACTTTATTTTCAGGGCCACTATATATTATATCTGGAATAATAGCTGCCCTTGTATCGGCTGCAATGGTTTCTAACTATTTGTATCTACTGTTTAATATAATCAATTATAATAGAGTAACTATAGAAGACTTTAAAAGTGGGTTCACATACTTTTTGAGAAAGATATATGTTGTGATTTTTATAGGATATATAGCTACTAGACTATTATCATTGCTGGTTAATATATTGGGAGGTGCATCTGCTATTTTGATTCCATTAATTTATATATCAGCATTAGTTATTTTGAACCCCTTACCTGAGACAATATATTTAAAATATTATGATCCTTGGGAGAGTATTGTGGAGACTGTTGATTTTATGAAAGAAAATTGGATAAACTGGGGGATACCAAATATTATATTCTCCATACTACTATATATATTTACAGGCAATATGCTCTTGAATCTATTTAATACCCATATATCCTTCGGCCTTATGTTTGACATTCGTGGATTAGGTGTATATTTAATCGGTCAATTTATCTTTTCTATAATGATGATATATAGGGGACATCTTTACAAACTATTAAGTGGAAGTACCAGAAGAAAAAGAATGTTTATGAATAAATTTTAGTTAGGGAGATAGTTATGAAGATCATAGATAAGTATTTTAAAGAAAAAACTGATAAGCTGACTTTCATAGAGTTAAAAGAAAACTCTTTTATAGAATTGAAAGCTTATATAATAAAAGACGAGCTACCATTACCCATACTAACCCAAGGCCTGATTGAGGGTATCACAAAAGGGGAATATAATGAAGGAGTTGGAATTAAAGATATAATTGAGGGGGTAATATATACAATTGGAACTGACACTGAGTTCCCATATGTGAAGGAATACAAAGAGATACTATATGCCTATGAGGAAAACATAGTTGATTATATTTTTTATAGGGCTATAAAAGATCTAGAAAATGAAAAGTATGATGATGCTTGTATTAAGCTTCGTACATTATTAGTATTGGAACCCAAGAATACCAATATCCTATTTAATTATGGATTAGGCATAGAGGCTTTGGCAAAGAAGTTCATAGTATCAGATGATGAAAAGGGTGAAGGGTTTTTAAACTTTTCAACAAATGTATTTGAATCAATACTAGATGTAGACCAAGGGTTTCCATTGGCTTATTATAAATTGGGATATCATTATTTATATGTAGAGCAATATTTAAAGGCTAGTATTATATGGAAGAAGTTTCTAGCTTTAAGTAAAGATGATGTTCTAGTACAAGAGATAAGAAATGAAATTGAAAGAATAGAAGATGATGTAATATTTGAGTCAGGACTAACCTACTTAATATATAATGATTATGAAAAATCCCTGGATTCACTATTGAAGCTTATGCCTAAGTATAAGGATAATTGGAAGCTTAACTTTTCCATAGGAAGATGCTATTTAGGATTAGAGTTAGATGATTTAGCTATAGAGTATATTAGTGAAGCCATAGAACTAAAGAAGGAAGAGGCGGATTTATATAATGAATTAGGAATTATTTACTACAATAATGGGGATGTTATTAAAGGGATAGAAGTATTTACTAATGGAATAGATTCTTGTCCTAAGGATTTTAAGTTGTTTTATAATAGGGCTATGAGCTATATGCTAATAAACGAGTATGAAAACGCCTTGGAAGATATAAATGAAGCATATATTATAGAACCTAATGAAGAGATAAAAGCACTAAGACAAAACCTTGAAAACGCAGTAAATAGCCTTTAGTAATGCTTTTCAAAGCAATAATTTGTAGAAAAAGTAAAAAATATGCAAAATAGTATTGACTTTATCTTAAAAAGGTTGTATTATAATAAAAGTCAGCTGCTGAAACAGACATCAGCAATCATAAAAGATTCAATAAAAAGTTTCTAAAAAACAGTTGACAAAAGATTCAAAACATTGTATCATATTAAAAGTCGGCTCCAAAAGATTTGGAAAGCCAGACAAAAGAAATTTAAAAA